>NZ_BPRL01000038.1:0-122092 GCF_045862635.1 Kitasatospora sp. NE20-6 | reverse complement strand
CGGGCGTCGCCAACCACTTCTTCTTCCTGCTCGCCGAGGGCAGCGGCGCCAGGACCATCAACGGGGTCAGCTACAACAGCCCCACCTACAACGGCGCCGCGATCACCGGCATCGGCCGCGCCAAGGCGCTGCAGGTCTGGTACCGCGCACTGTCCGTCTACATGACCTCCACCACGAACTACAAGGCCGCCCGCACGGCGACCCTGAACGCGGCGAAGGACCTGTACGGCTCCGGCTCCACCGAGTACAACACGGTCGCCGCCGCCTGGACCGCGGTCAACGTCAGCTGACGCACCGCCGCCACCGGACGCGGCAGCCGGGCCCCGCACAGGGGGCCCGGCTGCTGTCGCGTGTGCGCCGGGGGCGTCAGGCCGTGGCGGCCGCGCCGCCCGGGAGCTCGCCGCGCTCCTCGCGGGCGAGCATCCGCTCGGCGAAGAAGCCGCCGGTCGGCAGCACGGAGAGCACGAAGAGCAGGATGCCGCGCCTGGCGTCCCAGCGCTGCTGCTGCCAGGCCAGCGCGAGGAAGACCACGTAGAGCACGAACAGGCCGCCGTGCACCGCGCCCATCACCGGCACCGCGTTGAACTCGGTGGTCCGCTTGAGCACCGAGCAGACCAGCAGGAGCAGGAAGGAGGCGCCTTCCGGCCCGGAGACGAGGCGGAGGCGGTGGACGGCGGGACTGGTCTTCACGGGGCACCTCGGGCGCGGTCGGCGGTGAGCTCGTGAACACGATCACAAGCCGCCGTCCATTATCACCGACCTCACACCCCGGCCGGTGCCGGGGTGGGGACGCCGTCGCCGCCGGGTCCTATCCTGCTGCGGCACGGCCCGACGACCGGGCCGGCGGACCACGGGGGAACGACGGCACATGCTCCGCATCGACTGGAACCGGCGCACCTGCTCGCGCAAGGGCCACATCACCTACGCCCCGGACGAGGCCAAACTCCGCGACCGGCTGCACGCGCGGACCTCGCTCGGCGACGCCTGGCGCTGCCTGCGCTGCGGCGACTTCGCCCTCGGCGAGCCGCACGGCGCCGGGCCGGCCGGGGACGCGCCGCTGGTGCCGCGCGGCCGGGCGCTGCGCGACCTGTTCATCCTGCGCTTCCTCGCCGTCGAGCGGGCGCTGCGCGGGCTGCTGATCCTGGTGGTGGCCTGGGGGGTGTGGAAGTTCTCCAACAGCCAGGACGCGGTGCGCCGGATCTTCGACGAGAACCTCTCGGTGTTCAAGCCGGTGACCGAGCACTTCCACTGGGACCTGGAGCACTCGCCGATCGTCGACACCATCCGGAGGACCTTCGAGTACAAGCACTCGACGCTGCTGGTCGTCGCCCTGGCGCTGATCCTCTACGCGGTGGTCGAGATCGTGGAGGCGGGCGGCCTGTGGGTGGGTGCCCGCTGGGCGGAGTACCTGACGGTGGTGGCGACCGCGGCCTTCCTCCCGCTGGAGGTGTACGAGCTGACCGAGCACGTCAGCGCGCTGAAGATCGGCACGCTGGTGCTGAACGTCCTCGCGGTGTTGTGGATCATGCTGTCGAAGCGGCTGTTCGGACTGCGCGGCGGCCTGGCGGCCTTCGAGGCGGAGCGGCACTCCGCCTCGCTGCTGGAGGTGGAGCAGGCCGCGGGCACGGCCCCGGGACGGCTGGCCGCCCCGGCCTGACGCACCGGGACGGACCGCGCCCCTGACGCGGCGTGATTTGTCCCGAGTCGGTACCAGAGGCCCGTGCCCCCTCCCGGGGGACGGGCCGGTGCCGCTACATTCGCCCGGTGGCACAGTTTCGACTTCAGGGTTCCAAGGTGCTCGCCGTCGACATGGCGGGCGACTCGGTCAAGGCCCGCAACGGCACCATGGTCGCCTACACAGGGCAGATGAACTTCAAGAAGATGTCCGGCGGCGGTGACGGCCTGCGCGGCATGGTCACGCGTCGGCTGACGGGTGAGCAGATGGAGGTCATGGAGGTGAAGGGGCAGGGCACCTGCTACTTCGCCGACCGGGCCACCGAGGTCAACCTGGTGCGGCTGAACGGCGAGACGCTCTACGTCGAGTCGGAGAACCTGCTCTGCACCGAGGCCTCGCTGAACACCGGCACGAGCTTCACCGGCCTGAACGGCATGGCGTCCGGCAACGGCCTCTTCACCACCAAGGTGGAGGGCCACGGCTGGGCGGCGCTCACGTCCAAGGGCCCGGCGATAATCCTGCGGGTCTCGCAGGGCATGCCGCTGCGGGTCGACCCGGGGGCGTACGTCGCGCACACCGGCAACCTCAACCGCAGCCTGAAGTCGGGCGCGGGCTGGACGACGATCATCGGCGAGGGCGGCGGCGAGGCCATGCAGGTGGAGTTCGCCGGCGAGGGCCTGGTGTACGTGCAGCCGTCCGAGAAGATGACCTTCGGGGGCGACGTCTGATGCCGTTCACCAAGATCAACAACAAGATGGTCGAGGCGAAGGTCATGCCCGGCCAGCGGGTCTTCAGCCAGCGCGGCTCGATGCTCGCCTACACCGGCGAGGTCAGCTTCACGCCCAACGCGATGGGCGGCCAGGGCGGCGTCATGTCGATGATCGGGCGCCGGGTGGCCAACGAGGACACCCCGCTGATGACCGTCGAGGGCCAGGGCAGCGTGATGTTCGGCCACGGCGGCCACAACATCCACGTGATCGACCTGACCGGCGACACCCTCTTCGTGGAGGCCGACCGGCTGCTCGCGTTCGACGGCACGCTGCAGCAGTCGACGATGTTCATGGGCCAGCAGGGCGGCGTGATGGGCATGGTCCGCGGCCAGGTGACCGGCCAGGGCCTGTTCACCACCAAGCTCGACGGCCACGGCTCGGTCGCCGTGATGGCGCACGGCGGCGTGTTCGAGCTGCCGATCGGCCCCGGCCAGCCGGTGCACGTCGACCCGCAGGCGTACGTCGCGCACCGCGGCCAGGTGACCAACAAGCTCTCCACCGCGCTGGGCTGGCGCGACATGGTCGGCCGCGGCTCGGGCGAGGCGTTCCAGCTGGAGCTGTCCGGCCACGGAGTGGTGTACGTGCAGGCGAGCGAGGAGAAGCTCTGATGTCCTACCCTCCGCAGCCGCCCTACGGGCAGCAGCCGTACGGCCAGCCCCAGCCCGGCCAGCCCTACCAGCAGCCCGGCTACCCGCCGCCCGGCCAGCCGTACCCGCCGCAGCAGCCGGGCTACCAGCAGGCGTACCAGCCGACCCAGGCCGGCCAGCCCTACCCGCCGCAGCAGCCGGGCCACCCGGCCCCGCCGCAGGGCGCGTACGGCGCTCCGCTGCCGCAGACGCCCGGCGGCGCGGGCCCGGTCGTGCACGACGCGACGAGCCTGCCGGTCAACGACAACGTCAACCCGTACGCCTTCTCGGTCGACCTCAACGGCGCGTACTACCTGCAGAAGGGCAAGATGATCGCCTACTACGGCGAGATGCGCTTCTCGGGCATCGGCCGCGGTGCGATCGACCAGCTGCTGGAGCGGAACTTCAACTCCCCGCTGCACGCCTCGGACTGGGTGGTCGCCGAGGGCCGCGGCAAGCTGCTGCTCGCCGACCGGGCCTTCGACCTGAACTCGTACGACCTGGAGAACGGCAACCTGACCGTCCGCTCCGGCAACCTGCTGGCGTTCGAGCCGACGCTGCAGCTGAAGCAGTCGATCATCCCGGGCTTCCTGACGCTGATCGGCACCGGCAAGTTCGTGGCGGCCTCCAACGGGCCGGTGCACTTCGTGGAGCCGCCCATCCGGGTGGACCCGCAGGCGCTGGTCGGCTGGGCGGACTGCCCGGCGCCGTGCCACCACTACGATCACGGGTACATGCACGGGCTGATCGGCGGCCTGCGGCACCTGACCGGGCTGGGCGGCGCCTCCGGCGAGGAGCACCAGTTCGAGTTCATCGGGGCCGGCCAGGTGCTCCTGCAGTCGACGGAGACGCTGATGGCGGAGCGCTCGGTGGGCGTGGTGCACGCCGAGGCCGGCGTGCCCGGCAGCGGCGTGCCGCACCAGCCGGGTGCGCACGGCGGACAGCAGCAGCTGCCGAACGTGAACATCCCCGGCCTGGGCAACCTCGGCGACCTGGGCCGGCGGTTCGGCCTCTGACGACGGACGCCGGGCCCGCCCGACACGGCGGGCCCGGCGGATTCGTAAACTTGTACAACATTTAACTAGCCGGGCTATGCTGGGGTCATGGACACGCACGTCACCGACGCCCCCGCCGCGTCCTCCCCGGCCACCGCGGAGGGGACACCCTGGCTCAGCACCCGCGAGCAGCAGTTCTGGCGCGCCCACCTCGAAGTGAGCAAGCTGCTGGAGTACCAGCTCAGCCGGGAGCTCCAGCCGCACAACCTGGCCATCAACGACTACGAGATCCTCGTCGTCCTCTCCGAGCAGCCCGAGCGCCGCATGCGGATGACCGACCTGGCCACCGCCACGCTGCAGTCCAAGAGCCGGCTCTCGCACCAGATCACCCGCATGGAGAGCGCCGGGCTGGTGCTGCGCCAGGAGTGTCCGGGCGACCGCCGCGGCCTGTTCGCCCACCTCACCGACGAGGGCTGGAACACCCTGCAGCGCGTCGCCCCGGACCACGTCCGCAGCGTCCGCTCCCACTTCATCGACCGCTTCAGCCCCGACCAGCTCGACGCGCTGTACGAGGCGCTGGCCCCGGTCGCCGAGCATCTGCGCGCCCTGCGCGGCCGGGCCTGAGCCGGCTGCCCGCAGGCTCCCGGACCGACCGCTCCGGGGCCGACCGCTCCGGGGCCGGTTCCCCCGTCGGCCGGGGCCGCGCGGCCGTCAGCCCGCGGTGAGGTCGGCGACGAGCTGGTCCGCGGCGCCGTAGGGGTCGAGCTCGCCGGCCACGACCCGCTCGGCCAGACCCGCGAGGTGGCGGTCGCCGTGCAGGTCGCCGATCCGTGCGCGCAGCGCGGCCAGCGCGATGGCCTCGATCTCGTCCGCGGCCCGGCGGCGGCGGCGCTCCGCCAGGGCGCCGGACTCCTCCAGCCAGGCGCGGTGCTTCTCCAGCGCCTCGACCAGCTCGTCGAGGCCCTCGCCGCGGGCGGCGACCGTCCTGACGACGGGCGGCCGCCAGGCGCCGGGCTCCCGCGCCTCGCCGAGGCCGAGCATGTGGTTGAGCTCGCGGGCGGTCGCGTCGGCGCCGTCCCGGTCCGCCTTGTTGACGACGAAGACGTCGCCGATCTCCAGGATGCCCGCCTTCGCCGCCTGGATTCCGTCGCCCATGCCGGGGGCGAGCAGCACCACCGTGGTGTCCGCCTGCGCGGCGACCTCCACCTCGGACTGCCCGACGCCGACGGTCTCCACGAGGATCACGTCGCAGCCGGCGCCGTCCAGCACGCGCAGCGCCTGCGGGGCCGTCCAGGAGAGCCCGCCGAGGTGGCCGCGGGTGGCCATCGAGCGGATGAACACCTCCGGGTCGGTGGCGTGGTCCTGCATCCGCACCCGGTCGCCGAGCAGCGCGCCGCCGGAGAACGGCGACGACGGGTCGACGGCGAGCACCCCGACCCGCTTGCCGAGCCGGCGGTAGGCGGAGACCAGCGCCGAGGTGGAGGTCGACTTGCCGACACCGGGCGAGCCGGTGAGGCCCACGGTCCAGGCGTGACCCGTGTACGGGGCCAGTGCGGCCATCGCCTCGCGCAGTTGCGGGGCGGCGTTCTCGACCAGCGAGATCAGCCGGGCCACGGCCCGCGGCCGGCCCGCACGGGCCTGCTCGACCAGGGTCGCCACATCGACCATCAGAAGTGCTCCTCGATCCGGAACGGGGGCGCACACGGCTCTGTGTGCGCCCCCGACGGTACGTCGACCGGTCAGCCCTGCGCGGGGACCCGGATGATCAGGGCGTCGCCCTGGCCGCCGCCGCCGCACAGCGCGGCCGCGCCGACACCGCCGCCGCGGCGCTGCAGCTCCAGCGCCAGGTGCAGCACCAGGCGGGCGCCGGACATGCCGATCGGGTGGCCCAGCGCGATGGCGCCGCCGTTGACGTTGACCTTCTCGTCGGTGACGCCGAGGTCCTTCATCGACTGGTGCGCGACCGCCGCGAACGCCTCGTTGATCTCGATCAGGTCGAGGTCGGCGACGGTCAGGCCCTCCTTGGCGAGGGCGTGGTCGATCGCGTTCGACGGCTGCGACTGCAGCGAGTTGTCGGGGCCGGCCACGTTGCCGTGGGCGCCGATCTCGGCGATCCAGCTCAAGCCCAGCTCCTCCGCCTTCGCCTTGCTCATCACGACCACGGCGGCGGCGCCGTCGGAGATCTGCGAGGCGGAACCGGCGGTGATGGTGCCGTCCTTGGTGAACGCCGGGCGCAGCCGGCCCAGGCCCTCGGCGGTGGTGTCGGCCCGGATGCCCTCGTCCTGGCTGAACAGCACCGGCTCGCCCTTGCGCTGCGGGATCGGCACCGGCACGATCTCGGCGTCGAAGACGCCGTTCTGCTGGGCCTTGGCGGCACGCTGGTGGGACTGCGCGGCGATGGCGTCCTGGACCTCGCGGCCGATGCCGAGCCGGGTGTTGTGCTTCTCGGTCGACTCGCCCATCGGGATGTTCTCGTAGGCGTCGGTGAGGCCGTCGTACGCCATCGCGTCGAGCATCTCGATCGCGCCGTACTTGAAGCCCTCGCGGGACTTCGGCAGCAGGTGCGGGGCGTTGGTCATGGACTCCTGGCCGCCGGCGACGACGACCTCGAACTCGCCCGCGCGGATCAGCTGGTCGGCGAGCGCGATGGCGTCCAGACCCGAGAGACAGACCTTGTTGACGGTCAGCGCGGGGACGTTCAGCGGGATGCCCGCCTTCACGGCTGCCTGGCGGGCCGGGATCTGGCCGGCGCCGGCCTGCAGCACCTGGCCCATGATCACGTACTGGACCTGGTCGCCGGTGATGCCCGCGCGCTCCAGTGCCGCCTTGATGGCGACACCGCCGAGCTCCGCGCCGGAGAAGCCCTTGAGCGAGCCCAGGAGGCGGCCCATCGGAGTGCGTGCACCCGCGACGATCACTGAAGTAGTCATGAGACGAGCCCCTTCGCGCGTCAGGCATGAGGGTGGAGGGATGCGGCTCAATGTACTGACCCGTAACCCGTGCGTCACCGCTGCGACGGTGTGATCAGCGGCACTGGCACTCCTGAGTCAACACCGTGTCAGCGCACCCGGGGTGAATATCCGCGCGCGCCGTCCCCGGTGCGCCGGGACGGGGCGCGGCGCCGGCGTGCCCGCCCGGTGTGAGCAGGCTCGCACCGGGCCCTGTGGCCAACCCTCCGCCCGATGCGCTGCACTGGTGCCGTTCCCCTCCCACCCTCACCCCGGAGGCCACCCGTGCTGACCCGTATCGACCACATCGGCATCGCCTGCTTCGACCTCGACCGCACGGTCGAGTTCTACCGGTCGACGTACGGCTTCGAGGTCTTCCACAGCGAGGTCAACGAGGAGCAGGGCGTCCGCGAGGCCATGCTCCGGATCAACGAGACCGGCGACGGCGGCGCCTCCTACCTCCAGCTGCTGGAGCCCACCCGCGAGGACTCGACGGTCGCCAAGTGGCTCGCCAAGAACGGCGAGGGCGTGCACCACATCGCCTTCGGCACCGCCGACGTCGACGCCGACGCCGCGGACATCCGCTCCAAGGGCGTCCGGGTGCTCTACGACGAGCCGCGCACCGGCTCGATGGGCTCGCGGATCACCTTCCTGCACCCCAAGGACTGCGGCGGCGTCCTCACCGAACTGGTCACCTCGGCGGCCGGCGCGCACTGAGCGGGATCCCGCGCCGGGCCCCGGCCCGGCGCGGCGCGGAGGGGGCCGTACCGCAAGCGGCCTCCTCGGCAACCCGTCGGTAACCTCGGAAAACCCCCACTCGGCCATTCCGCTGCAAGCTGCGCACACTACAATGCCCAGGTGCGCCAGAGCTCCGGACAGGATCCGGACCGACGGGCACCGCCGAGGCAGGAGCGGACGGGCAGGAACCCGGCCGGTCCACGCCGCAGGAGAGTCCATCGGCCGGGCACGACCGAACGGTCGCAGCCCGGATCTGTCACCATTCTCCACGAGGCAGGAGTTCGCCCAGGAGTCCACCCGGACGAGGGAACGCGGTACACCCGCGCGCCCCCGGCCGACGGCCTCCGACCGCGGCACGATCCGCGGCTGCAAGGACCAGCCGGTCCGGCCCCCGGCAACAGCATCACGGGGCGCCGGTAAGGCCCGGTCGAGGACGCGACCAGGAGATGGATGGGACCGCGGAGTGCGGGGCTACGACCGCTACGAGGTTGAGGATCACCTCTCCCAGTTCGAGGCCGAGATGGATCGGACTCGCAAGGAGCGGGACAAGACCGTCGAGCATGCCGAGGACCTCGCCTACCAGGTGGAGGTGCTCAGGGCCAAGCTGCACGAGGCCCGGCGGCAGCTCGCGCAGCCGCGCGCCTTCGACTCCGTCTCCGGCCAGGCCGAGCAGCTCCTGCGGACCGCGGAGATGCAGGCCGAGGCCCTGCGCGCCGACGCCGAACGCCAGCTGCGCGAGTCGCAGGCCGCCACCCAGCGGCTGATGGCCGAGGCCGCCGAGCGCACCGCCCGGCTGGAGGCCGAACTCGCCGCCCGCCGCCGCCACCTCGACGACGAACTCGCCGAACTGCGCCGCAGCGCCGAGCAGCACGTCCACGAGAACGTCAACTGGGCCGAGCAGACCCGCGCCGGCACCGAGCAGGAGGCCCAGCGCCTCCTCCAGGAGGCCCGCGCCGAGGCCGAGCGCATGATGGCCGCCGCCCGCGCCGAGGCCACCGCGCTCGCCGACCAGGCCCGTGCGCAGACCGCCGCCGACGTCGACGCCGCCCGCGGCGAGGCCCGGGCCGCCGCCGAAGCCGCCCTCCACCGCGCCCAGACCGACGCCGAACGCCTCCTGCGCGCCGCCTCCCAGCAGGCCCAGCAGGCCAGCGCCCAGGCCGAGGAGCTCCGCGGCACCGCCGCCAACGCGGCCCAGCAGCAGATCGCCCAGGCCCACGCCGCCGCCGAGGACCGCCTCGCCTCCGCCCAGGCCGAGATCGCCGGCCTCAAGCGCCAGGCCCTGCAGGACCAGGAGCGCGCCGAGGCCGCCCTCGCCCGCGCCCAGGCCGAGATAGAACGGCTCCGCGCCGAGGCCCACGCCGAGGCCGAGCGGTCCCGCCAGGAGGCCGCCGACCAGCTCGCCGCCGCCCGCGCCGCCGCCGAACGGCTCCACGCCGACGCCACCGCCACCGCCGAGCAGCGCGTCGCCGACGGCGAGGCCGCCAGCGAGCAGCGCTCCCTCACCGCCAAGGCCGAGATCGCCAAGATGGTGGCCGCCGCCACCCGCGAGGCCGACCTCATCAAGTCGTCCGCCGCCACCGCCAAGGCCGAGGCCGACGCCGCCCGGGCCGCCGCCTCCGAGGAGAGCGAGCGGCTGCGCGGCGCCGCCGAGTCCGTCGCCGCCGAACTGCGCGCCGACGCCGAGGCCGCCATCGCCGACCTGCGCGCCGAGGCCGAGGGCGCGGCCGCCGCGATCCGCGCCGAGGCCGAGGCCGCCGCCCAGGCGCTGCGCGCCGAGGCCGAGGAGCGCGGCCGCGCCGACGGGGCCAAGGACGCCGCCGTCCACCTCGCCAAGGCCGCCCGCCAGGCCGAGGAGGTGCTCTCCCGGGCCACCCGCGACGCCGGCACCACCCGCGAGGAGGCCGCCGCCGAGGCCGACCGGCTGCGCACCGTGGCCTCCGCCGAGGCCGAGCGCCTGCGCGAGCAGGCCATGGCCGCCGTCGAGGAGGCGCAGAACGCCGCCCTCGACGACGCCGCCTCCATCCGCGAGCAGATGGAGCGGATGCACGAGGACGCCGCCCGCCTGCGCGCCGAGGCCGAGGAGCTGCGCGCCCAGGCCGCCGCCGAGGCCGACCGGGTGCGCGGCGACGCCCGCCGCCAGGCCGTCGTCCAGATCGAGGAGTCCGCGAAGAGCGCCGAGGAGCTCCTCACCCGCGCCAAGGCCGACGCCGACGAGCTGCGGGCCGGTGCCACCGCCGAGACCGAACGGCTGCGCGCCGAGGCCAAGGAGCACGCCCTCGCGACCCAGGGCCGGGCCGAGCAGACCCTCGCCCGGGCCCGTACGGAGGCGCAGAAGCTCACCGCCACCGCACAGCAGCAGAGCCAGGAGGCGCTCGCCGCGGCCCGCGCCGCGGCCGCCGACAACCGCGCCGCCGCCGAACGCGAGACCGCGGAGCTGCGCCGCGAGGCCGCCGACCACGCCCAGCAGGTGCGCACGCAGGCCGCGGACGACGCCGCGTCCCTGCAGGCCCGCGCCGAGGAGGCCGCCGAGGCCGTCCGCGAGGCCGCCGCCACCGCCGCGCAGCAGCTGCGCGAGCGCTCCGAGGAGTCCGCGGAGGCGCTCCGCACGGAGGCCGAGGACGCCGCCGAGGCCGTCCGCACCGAGGCCGGTGCCCACGCGGAGACCGTCCGCACCGAGGCCGCCGAGGCCGCCGACGCGCTGCGCGCCGAGACCGACGCGTGGGTCGGCCGCGTCCGCACCGAGGCCGAGGCCGACGCCGCCGCCCTGCGGGAGGAGAGCCGCCGCGCCCGGGAGGCCGCCGCCGAGGGGCTGCGCCGCGAGCAGGAGGAGACGGCGGAGCAGCTGGCCGCCGCCCGCAGCGCCCGGGAGGCGGCGGAGCGGGAAGCCGCCGAGCTGACCGTGCGCACCGCCGCCGAGACCGCTGCCGTACGGCAGGCCGCCGGGACCGAGTCGGAGCAGTTGCGCTCCGAGGCGGCGAAGATCCTGGCCGGTGCGCGTGAGCAGGCCGGGACGCTCGCCACGGAGGCCGCCGAGGCGCTGGAACAGGCCCGCGCCGAGGCGGAGGAGACCGTCCGGCTGGCGTGCGAGCAGGCCGACGCGCTGGCCGCCGAGACCCTGGAGCAGGCCCGCACCGAGGCCGGGGACACGGTCGACCGGGCGCGCGAGCAGGCCGACGCCCTGGCCGCCGAGGCCGCCGAGACCCTGGAACAGGCCCGCACCGAGGCCGGGGACACGGTCGACCGGGCGCGTTCCGACGCGGCCGCGCTCACCACCGCGGCCGAGGACGAGGCCGCCGGGATCCGCCAGTCGGTGGCGGGGCTGCACGAGTCCGCCTCGCAGCAGATCGCCGAACTGCGGGCCACCGCCGAGCGTGAGAGCGCCGAACTGCGCGCCACCGCCGAACGCGAGACCGCCGAACTGCGCGCCACCGCCGAACGCGAGACCGCCGAACTGCGCGAGCGCACCGCCGCCGAACTGTCCGCCGAGCGCGACGCCGCCGCCGCGGAGGCCGAGCGGGTGCGCGAGGAGGCCCGGGCCTACGACGCCGCGCTGCGCGAGGAGGCCGGGGCGGAGCGCCGCACGGCCGCGGAGGCCGTGGAGCGGCAGCGCGCCGAGGCCGAGGCCGAGGCCCACCGGGTGGTCAGGGAGGCCGAGGAGCGCTCGGCCGCGTCGCTCCAGGAGGCGGAGGAGTTCTCGGCCGCCCTGCGGGCGGAGGCCGAGGAGTACGCACTGGCGACCCGGACGCTCGCGGAGGACTTCGACTCCTCGACCCGGCGCCGGGCCGAGACGTTCGAGATGGAGACCCGGGCCGCGGCCGAGACGTTCGACCGCACCACCCGGGAGCGGGCCACCTCGCTGCTGGAGAAGGCCTTCGGCGACGCCGAGCAGCTCGGCGAGGAGGCCCACACCACGGCGCTGGCGACGACCGCCGCCGCCGAGGAGCAGGCCGACGCGATGGTGGCGGCCGCCCGCAAGGAGGCCGACCGGCTCGTCGCGGCCGGCGAGGCCGCCGGCCAGGCCGAGGTGGAGCGGGCCCGCGCCGACGCGGACGCCCTGCTCTCCGAGGCCCGTCGCGACTCGACGGCGATCCGCGAGCGGGCCGAGGAGCTGCGCGAGCGCACCGACGCCGAGATCGAGGCGCTGCACGAGCGGGCCCGCAGCGAGAACGCGCAGGCCATGAAGTCGGCCGGCGAGCGGGTCGACACGCTGGTGACCGCGGCGCAGGAGCAGCTGACCGAGGCCGAGGACCAGGCGGTGGCGGCCGTCGCCGAGGCGGAGGAGCGGGCGGCGAAGCTCGTCGCGGCCGCCGAGGAGCGGGCCGCCGAACTCACCTCGGACGCCTCGGCGGAGGCCAGCAAGGTGCGCATCGCGGCCGTCCGCAAGGCGGAGGGCCTGCTCAAGGGTGCCGAGCAGAAGCTCGCGGACTCGGCCGACCGGGCGGAGACGCTGATCGCGAAGGCCGAGGCGAAGCTCCGCGACGCCGAGGAGGAGGCCGACGAGAAGATCGAGGCCGCCGCCGCGGAGGCGGAGAAGCGCCTGCAGCGGGCCGACGACTCGGCCGCGGAGCAGCTGCGGCTCGCCGAGGAGGAGGCCGAGCGCCTGCTGGGCGAGGCGAAGGCCGAGGCGAAGCGCGTCACCGACGAGGGCCGGCACGAGCTGGACGAGCTGGTGCGCCGCCGCAAGGACATCAACACCGAGATCTCCAGGGTGCAGGACGTGCTGTCCGCCCTGGAGGCCTTCGAGGCGCCGTCACCGGTGCAGCAGGCCAACGGGGGAAGTACGGCAAGGAAGGACGCGGCGCCCAGGGCAGGAGCAGGTGTGGGCGCCCAGCGGTCGGCGGGCAATCGTCCCGGGAGCCCGCCACCCGATTGAGCGGACATTGTCCGCGAAGCCTCGACATTTCGACGTTGACACTCCGATAACGTGTCAGGATTCCCTCAACCAACTCAGCGGTCTGACGACAGGAAGCCCAGAACCCCATGAGCGACAGTCACTCCCCCCACGGCTTCGACCTGGTGCGCCGTGGGTACGAGCGCGCCCAGGTCGACGAGCGGATCACCAAGCTGGTGGCCGACCGGGACAGCGCGCTGTCCCGCATCGGTGCGCTGGAGAAGCGCATCGAGGAGCTTCACCTGGAGACGCAGACCGCGCAGGCCGCGGTGACGGAGTCCGAGCCGTCCTACGCCGGCCTCGGCGCCCGCGTGGAGAAGATCCTCCGCCTCGCGGAGGAGGAGGCGAAGGACCTGCGCGACGAGGCGCACCGCGCCGCCGAGCAGCACCGCGAGCTGGCCGAGGCCGCCGCGCAGCAGGTCCGTTCCGAGGCGGAGAACTACGCCAAGGACCGCAAGGCCAAGGCCGAGGACGAGGGTCTGCGGATCGTCGACAAGGCCAAGAGCGACTCCGCGCAGCTGCGTGCCGAGGCCAACAAGGACGCGCAGAACAAGCGCGAGGAGGCGGACGCCCTCTTCGAGGAGACCCGCACCAAGGCCGCGCAGGCCGCGCTGGAGTTCGAGACCAACCTGGCGAAGCGCCGCGAGCAGTCCGAGCGCGACCTGGCGGCCCGCCAGGCGAAGGCCGAGAAGCGCCTCGCCGAGATCGAGCACCGCGCCGAGCAGCTCCGCCTGGAGGCCGAGAAGCTCCGCACGGACGCCGAGCGCCGGGCCCGCCAGACGGTGGAGACCGCGCAGCGCCAGGCCGAGGACATCGTCGCCGACGCGAACGCGAAGGCCGACCGGGTGCGCAGCGAGTCCGAGCGCGAGCTGGCGGCGCTCACCAACCGCCGCGACTCGATCAACGCGCAGCTCACCAACGTGCGCGAGATGCTCGCCACGCTGACCGGTGCGGCCGTGGCCGCGGCCACCCTGCCCTCCGACGACGGCCTGGGCGTCCCGGCGCAGCAGTCGCGCTGACGCCGTACCGCTGACGCGGCATCACCGGAGCGGCCCCCGCCTCACGGCGGGGGCCGCTCCGCCGTTCACCGGACCGTCACCGGTCCTTCCGTCCGAATCCGCGCGCCGGACGGGCCGCGGGGCGCAGGCTGGTGCGCCATGCGACTCTCCCGTATCGCCCCGCTCGCGGCGGCCGTGCTGGCCCTGACCGCCCCTGCGACCGCATCTGCCGCCGACCTGCCGACCGACCTGCCGGCCCCGCGGCACGACGGCAGCTGGACGTACCGCTCCCCCGCCCCGATCGGCGCGGGGCTGGGCCTGGGCGGCTTCAGCGACCTCGTTCCGGCCGACTCCTCCGGCCGGGAGTTCTGGACGGTGACCGACCGCGGCCCGAACGCCGACGCCGCGGTGGACACCGACAAGATCTTCCTCAAGCCCGACTACACCCCGCAGATCCTGCGCATCCGGCTCGGCCGCGACGGCGGCATCGAGATCGTCCGCCGCATCCCGCTGCGCGTCCCGGCGGGGCGGACCGACCCGGTCACCGGCACCCGCTACCTGACCGGTCTGCCGCCGGCCGCGCTGACCGCCGAGCGTCCGGTCGGCCTCGCGGGCGACGTCCTGCCGAACGACCCGTACGGGCTCGACAGCGAGGGCCTGGTGCGGCTGCGTGACGGCTCGTTCTGGATCAGCAGCGAGTACGGCTCCAGCCTGCTGCACTTCTCCGCCTCCGGTGTGCTCGACACCGTGCTGGTGCCCGCCGGGTCGGCGTACACCGCGCCGGGCGTGCGGGTGCTGGCGATCCTGCCGGCCGTCGAGGCCAAGCAGAAGAGCAACAAGGGCCTGGAGGGCCTGACGGTCTCCGCGGACGGCCGCACGCTGTACGCCGCGCAGCAGACGCAGCTCTCCAACCCGGACTCGAAGGCCGCGAAGAAGTCGCGGGTGCAGCGGGTCTTCCGGATCGACGTCTCGCGGAGCACCCCGAGGCTCACCGGCGAGTTCGCGTTCGCCCGCGAGGCGGACAGCGCGACGGACGGCGGCTGGTCGACCTCGGCGATCAGCTGGCTCGGCCCGGACCGGCTGCTGGTCGAGGAGCGGGACGGCCTGCGGCCGACGGTCTGGACGCGGCTCTCCGAGGTCGACTTCGGTCGGGCCACCAACCTGCTCGGCAGCCGCTGGGACGACCCGGCGACCGTGCCCGCGCTGGAGCTGGACGCCTCCTCGGTGGTGCTGGGTGCGAAGCGGCCGGTGTTCGACGCCGCGGCG
This sequence comes from Kitasatospora sp. NE20-6, assembly GCF_045862635.1. NCBI lineage: Bacteria > Bacillati > Actinomycetota > Actinomycetes > Kitasatosporales > Streptomycetaceae > Kitasatospora > Kitasatospora sp. NE20-6. Next base: position 107,185 of record NZ_BPRL01000038.1, on the reverse strand, counting down.
GCGGGCCTGACGAACGGCAAGATCGAGGGCATCTCGGTGCTGCCGGGCCGCCGGGGCACCGTCGAGCTGTTCCTCGTCGGCGACAACGACTTCGGCGTGGGCGCGGTCGAGAACGGCGTGGTCGTGCCGAACGGCGCGGTGAGCCGGGTCGACCGCTACACCCTGCCGGCCGGCGCGGTCGTCCTGGACCGCCGCTGAGGCAGGGCCGGGGCGGGCTCCCTGCGCGCGCCCGCCCCGGCCCGGACCCCTGGGGGCCGGGTCAGCCGCGGACGCGCTTGAGCAGCGCCCGGACGGCCGCGTTGAACGTCTCCGGGGCCTCCAGCGAGCTCAGGTGGCCGACGGCGGGGATGACGGTCAGCTCGGCGTCCGGCAGGGCCGCGGTCATCAGCCGGGCCTCGGCGAGCGGGGTGACGGTGTCCGCCTCGCCGACGATCACCGCGGCCGGCACCCGGACCCCGGCGAGCACCTCCAGCGAGTCGCCGCGGGCGGCCATCGCCCGCTGTGCCCAGGCGACGGCGGCGGGCGGCGCCTCGGCGATCATCGCGCGGACGTGGGCGACGAGGTCGGGGTCGGTGGCCGGGCCGAGCAGCCCCTCCTCGATCTTCTCCTCGGCGAGGATGCCCACGCTGCGGCGGGCCTCGACGGCGCGGGCGATGCGCTCGCGGTTGGCGCGGGCCTGCTCGGTGTCGGGGGTGGCCTTGGTGTCGGCGAGCACGAGGCCGGCGAGGCGGTCGCCGTGGCGGCGGGCGAAGGCCATCGCCGCGTAGCCGCCCATGGACAGGCCGCCGAGGACGGCGCGCTCGATCCCGAGGCCGTCCAGCAGGCGGGCGACGTCGTCGGCGACCGCGTCGAGCGAGGGTTCGTCGTCGCCGAGCGGCGCGCTGCCGAAGCCCCGCTGGTCGGGCACGATCACGCGGGCCGCCTCGCCGGCCGGGCCGGGCAGCCGGTCCAGCTGGCAGGCCCACATCCGGGCGGAGAGCGGGAAGGCGTGCAGCAGGACGAGCGGGGTTCCGGTGCCGTTCTCGGGCGCGGCCGGGGCGCTGGGGAGGGTCATACCGCCACCGTATTGCGGCTCGCCGAGCCGGTGCAGCCATCGCAAGCATTTGTCCCCTTTGTCATAGCCTGACGGGGACGAGGGAGCGGACATGATCGAGCTGCACGAGCTGACGAAACGTTACGGCGACACCCTGGCCGTCGACCGCCTGAGCTTCCAGGTCCCCCGCGGTGTCGTCACCGGGTTCCTGGGCCCGAACGGCGCCGGCAAATCCACCACGATGCGCATGATCCTCGGCCTGGACCGGCCCACCGCCGGGCAGGTCACCCTGGACGGCCGCCGGTACGGGCAGGTGAACGACCCCCTCCGGTACATCGGCGCCCTGCTGGAGGCCAAGGCCGTGCACCCGGGCCGCACCGCCCGCGACCACCTGCTGTGGATGGCGCAGAGCAACGGGCTGCCGGTCGGCCGGGTCGACGCGGTGCTGGAGATGGTCGGGCTCACCGCGGTCGCCCGCAAGCGCGCCCGCGGCTTCTCCCTCGGCATGAGCCAGCGGCTCGGCATCGCCTCCGCGCTGCTGGGCGACCCGGAGATCCTCATGTTCGACGAGCCGGTCAACGGGCTCGACCCGGAGGGCATCCTGTGGATCCGCACCCTCATGAAGGGCCTCGCCACCGAGGGCCGCACCGTCTTCGTCTCGTCGCACCTGATGAGCGAGATGGCCCTGACCGCCGATCACCTCGTCGTCATCGGCCGCGGCCGGCTCCTCGCCGACCTGCCGATGGCCGACTTCATCAAGCAGAACTCCCGCTCCGCGGTGCGCATCCGCACCCCGCAGCCCGAACTCCTGCTGGACGCCCTGCACCGGGCCGGTCTCGGCGCCGAGCCGGGCCCCGACGGCGCGTACGAGGTGCCCGACGGCGACCTCGCCTTCCTCGGCGACCTCGCCACCGAGCACCGCATCACCCTGCACGAACTCAGCCCGCAGCAGGCCTCGCTGGAGGAGGCCTTCATGCAGATGACCGCGGAGTCGGTGGAGTACCACGCCGGCGCGGGCGGGCAGCCGGCCGACCGTCCAGCCGGCCCCGCATCCGCACCCGCGCCCGCGCCCGGCCCCGCGCCCGCCTGGGGCGCCGACTGGCAGGCCCGCGGCACGAAGAAGGAGAACTGAGCATGGCCGCCTTCCCCGCCGTCCTGCAGTCCGAGTGGACCAAGCTCCGCACCGTCCGCTCGACGGCGTGGACGCTCGCCCCCGCCTTCGTCGCGACCGTCGGCCTCGGCGCCCTCATCACCACCCTGGCCAACCACAACTTCGACGACTTCGCCCCGGAGGGCTCGCCCTTCGACGCCACCGGCACCGCCTTCGCCGGCATCATCCTCGGCGAGATCGCCATGGTGGTCTTCGGGGTCCTGGCGATCGGCAACGAGTACAGCAGCGGCATGATCAGGGTGTCGCTGGCGGCCGTGCCGCAGCGCGTCACGCTGCTCGCCGGGAAGGCCGTGGTGGTCTGCGCGCTCGCGCTGGCCGTGTCGCTCGTGACGGTCTTCACCGCCTTCTTCCTCGGGCAGGCCCTGCTCGGCGGCCACAGCGTCGGCATCGGCGACCCGCACGTGCTGCGCGCGGTGTTCGGCGCGGCCGGGTACCTGACGATGATCTGCCTGTTCTCGGCGGGCGTGACGACCATGCTGCACAACCAGACGCTGGCGCTCGGCGTGCTGGTGCCGTTCTTCTTCCTGCTGTCGCCGATCCTGAGCGCCGTGCCGAAGGTGAAGTCGGTGGCGCACTACTTCCCCGACTACGCGGGCCAGCGGATGTTCCTCGTCTACCAGGAGTCGGGCCAGCCCTACGGCCCGGGCACGGGCTTCGCCGTCTGCCTGGTCTGGACGCTCGCCGCACTCGCCGGCGGCGCGCTGGTGCTCCGCGGCCGCGACGCCTGAGCGGGCCGCCCGCGCCGTCGGTGCCGCCCCGGGCGGTGCCGGCGGCGGATCAGTACTTCGGCGCCCCGCGGCCGCGCAGCAGGCCCGCCCCGCGGCGCTCCCTCGCCCCCCAGCAGGCCCGGTGCCAGTGCCGCCGGTCCTCGACCCCCGCGCCGAGGTCCGGCCAGGCGACGACGTGCCCGACGCCCGGCGGGATCTCCTGGTCGCAGCCCGGGCAGCGGTAGAACCGGCCCGGCGACCCGGCGACGGTCTGCACGACCCACTCCTCGCCCCGGTAGCTCTCGGTGCGGCGCAGCGAGCCGCCGAACGGGGCCGCGGGCGGCTGCTCGCCGTCGCCGGAACTGCTGACTCGATTGCGACGGGGCGACACGACAACCACCTCTCGGCCGGGCACGGAACACCTCCAGGGTACGGGCCGGGCGGGCCGCCGGTGTGCCACTATCACGACATCGAAAGGCACTCCGGTGTTTCTCCCGAGATCCACCCGATCTCCTGGGAAATTGGTGGAACGACGTGCCGTTGGCACATGACATCGGCTACTCACAAGGTGAGGCAGCGGAGTTCGCAGCCCCTGCGCACTCCCGAGGAGGCCCCCGATGACCCAGACCACCCAGCGGCCCGCCGCCGACGGGCCGGCCGGCACCGCCGCGCCCGAGCCCGCTCCGACGGCCGGCGGCAGCCGTTCCGCGGACACCGACCGGATCCGGGTCGGCGCGTTCCTGCTCTCGGCGCAGTTCCCCGGGCAGGGCCACGGCGAGGTGCTGCAGCGCACGGTCGACGCGGCGGTCGCCGCGGAGCGGGCCGGGCTGGACGCGGTCTGGCTCGCCGAGCACCACTTCGTGCCGTACGGCGTCTGCCCGGACGCGGCGACCCTCGCCGCGATGCTCCTCGGGCGCACCCGGCGGATCGGGATCGGCACCGCGGTCAGCGTGCTGTCGACGGTGCACCCGGTGGCCCTCGGCGAGCGGGCGGCCCTGCTGCACCTCACCTCGGGCGGGCGGTTCACCCTCGGGGTGGGCCGCGGCGGGCCGTGGATCGACCTGGACGTCTTCGGCACCGGTGTGGCGGCGTTCGAGTCGGGCTTCCCGGAGCGGCTCGACCTGCTGCTGCGGTGGCTGCGCGGCTCCCGGGTGGGCGCGGACGGGCCGCAGTTCAGCTTCCCGGAGGTCGCGGTGGTGCCCCGCGCGAGCGAGCCGGCCCGGCTGCCGGACCTCGCCGACTGGCTGGGGCTAGGGGGCGAGGACCGCGAGGGCGGGCCGCTGCGGCACTTCCCGCGGCAGCGCCAGGAGGTCGGCGCCCTCCCGGCGGCCGGCCCGCCGGTGGTGGTCGCCTGCACCTCCCCGGGCGGTGTCCGCACGGCCGCCGAGCGCGGTCTGCCGATGCTCCTCGGCATGCACTCCGGCGACGACGACAAGCAGCAGATGCTCGCCGCCTACCGGGACGCCTGGCGGGCCTGCGGGCGCGGCGAGGAGCAGCTGGCCGCGGTCGAGCGGGAGCACGTCGCGGCGGGTGTGGCCCAGGTCGACGACCGGACGTCCGCGGCCCGCGCCAGCCTGCTCCGGGCGATGCCCGGCTGGTTCGAGTACGGGCTCGGCGCGCACCGCACCGTCGACGGCCGCGAGCGCCGGATGCGCGACCCGCACGCGTACACCGAACTCCTCTGCGACCTGCACGCGGTGGGCACGCCGCAGCAGTGCGCGGACCGGCTGCTCGCCACCGCCGAGCGGACCGGCATCCGCCGGTTCGCCCTGCTCGCGGAGGGGTCCGGCGACCGGGCGGCGACCCTGGACAACATCGCCCGGCTCGGCCGCGAGGTCCTCCCCCGGCTGGGCTGACGCCCGCGCTCCGCGGGGCCGCCCGGCACCGGTGCGCCGGACGGCCCCGCGGACGGTGTCAGCAGTCCCGCAGCTCGGGCGACTGGTTGAGCAGCTGGGCACGGACGGACGTGAAGCGCCTGTACCGCTCCTCGTTCTTCTCGGACGGTGCGAACACCGCCACCCGGTGGCAGTTCTGGAACGCCAGCTGCACCCCGAAGTGCCGCTGCAGGGCACCCCGGATCGCGTCGCTGGCCATCGCGCGGAGGAGCTGGCCGCGGGCCTGCTCACTCGGCGGCGGGACGTGGTTGTCGGCGAAGTCGGTGCCGTCGACCTTGGTCTGGGCAACCAGCGAGCTGATCAGCTCCCAGGCGTACGGAAGGGAGGTGCGGACGCAGTCGACGAACTCCCTCTCGTCGACCTCGCCTCTCTCGGCCATCTCGAGCAGGGCCGGTGAGACGTCGAGCGACATGGGTTCTCCTCTCGCGGTCCACCACGGCGCGGCCCGCCGGGGTGGTCGTGCGTTGGTACCGGTGGTGCGGCGGTGCGGACAGGACGCGTCCGCGGACTCCTGGCGCGGGTGACCGACCTGACGGCCGGTCGGCTCGGCAGTGGACCGGGGTGCACCCGGGGCGCCCTGTCCTGGGCTCCGCGGGTGCGTCGACAGCATGGGGCGGGTGGCGATCGGGCGCACGAACGACACCCGGGCAGGCGTCGACGCCGGAACACGTGGTCGCGCAGGGCGACGGACGCTCACACCAGAGTGACAGGCGATTGCTCAGCGCGACGGCAGAATCCGTCGAATATCATCAGGTTCGGCCCCGACCGACCCAGATTGGCCGGATCGTGTCGGAGTGTTCGTCCCGCGTTCCCCGCCCGTCGGACGACCACCGGCCGTCGCGGGCAGGCGGAGGCCGCGTGCACGGCGTGTGACCGTACGAACACCATGGTTCGCCGTTCACGCGGATTCTTCACCCCGTCGTCGCGGAATCGCATCAACTGGCCCCGGTGGGCTAGCGTGGTCGACCGTGCGTCTCGTAATTGCCCGCTGCTCGGTCGACTATGCCGGTCGGCTCTCCGCCCATCTCCCGTCCGCCACCCGGCTCATCCTGGTGAAGGCCGACGGGAGCGTCAGCATCCATGCCGACGACCGCGCCTACAAGCCGCTCAACTGGATGTCGCCGCCCTGCACGCTCAAGGAGGCGGGCGACACCTGGACGGTCGTCAACAAGGCCGGTGAGAAGCTGATCATCTCCCTGGAGGAGGTGCTGCACGACTCCTCGCACGAGCTCGGGGTCGATCCCGGTCTCGTGAAGGACGGCGTGGAGGCCCATCTCCAGGAGCTGCTCGCCGACCGCATGGAGGTGCTCGGCAGCGGCTGGTCGCTGATCCGCCGCGAGTACCCGACGGCGATCGGCCCCGTCGACATCCTGTGCCGCGACTCCGACGGCACGACGATCGCCGTCGAGATCAAGCGCCGCGGCGAGATCGACGGCGTCGAGCAGCTCACCCGCTACCTCGAACTCCTCAACCGCGACCCGCTGCTGGCCCCGGTCAGGGGTGTGTTCGCGGCCCAGGAGATCAAGCCCCAGGCCCGCGTCCTCGCCACCGACCGCGGCATCGGCTGCGTCGTGCTCGACTACGACGAGCTGCGCGGCATCGACGGCGACAAGCTCAAGCTCTTCTGACCCCTGCTCCGGCCCGGGCACCACGGCGGTGACCCGGGCGGGGCGGCGGTACCCGCCCGGACCGCCCGCCTACGGCGAGACGGAGACGCTGGCGCTCGGCGAGTCACTGGGCGACGGGTCCGTGGTCGGGCTGCTGCTCGACGGGACCGGCGACGGCGAGCCGGGCCTGGTCGAGCTGGACGTCGTACCGGTCGGCGGGGTGGTCCGCGTCGTCGCCGTGCTGCCCGGCTTCGTCGAGGCGGGCTTCTTCGTCCCCGTGGCGCCCGGCTGGGCCGGAGCCTCGCCGGTCGCCGTGCCGGACGGGCTCGCGACCGGGCTCTCCGACGGCGCGGACGGGCCCGGGGACGTGGTGGCCACGGGAAGGGTGCCGGCACCGCCGTCCCCGCCGGTCGACCCGGAGTCGACCGAGCTGCTGCCGGGCCCGATGGTGCTGGGGCCGGCCGGATCCCCGCCGCCCACGGTGAGGCCCACCGCGGTGCCGAGCACGCCGAGGGCGACCACGGCCGCCGCTGCGGCGATCACCGTACGCCGGGTGTCACCGCTCCTGCGGATGCTGCGGAACCGCTGCGGCACCTGCGCGATGACCCGGATGACGGGCCGCCGGCCGACCGGCGGGAGTTCCTGCTCGCCCGCGGTCAGCTGCCGCGTGCCGGCCCGGAGGAGGTCGAGCATCCGGCGCCCGGCGGCGCCGGTCCGCGGGTCGCCGAACGCGGCCCGCAGCGCGACCGCGGACTCCAGCTCGGCCAGCGCCCGCTGGTCGGCCCCGGTGCACAGGGCCAGCACACCGAGCTCGTGGTGGAACCACGCCTCCTCGACGGCGACCCGCAGGACCCTCGCGGCCTCCAGGCCGAGCTTGAGGACCCGCTCCCAGGCGCCCCAGCGCAGGGACAGCGCCAGCGCCGGGGCGGCCGCCCTGGCGAGCCGCAGGACGGCCTCCGGGCGGCCCGCCTCGCGGTCGGCGACGAGCGCGCCGACGACGACCTCGGCCTCGGCGGCGATCTGCTCGATCGTCACGGACCCGTGCCCGACCCACCAGGAGAAGTGCTCGGCGGCGCCGTACGCGACGGTGCCGGGGTCGAAGCGGGGGGCGAGCAGCTCGGTGGCGCCGGTGGTGAGCCGGTGGTGGCCTCCGATGGACACCGCCAGCCCGACGTCGACGAGTTCGCGCAGCGCGCTCTCGCCGAGGCCGACGTCGATGAGCGCCGGGAGGTGCGGCGCGGTGGGGCACTCGCCGCCGAAGGCGAGCGCCAGCCGCAGGACGGCCTGGGCCGGCTCGCTGAGCCCCTCCGCCAGCCGGACGGCGGGCGCGGCGCTCTCCGCCACGGTCGGCAGCGGCACGGTGCGGCGGAGCTCACCCTCCAGCACGGCCGGGTCGTCCGGCTCCTCGATCTCCTTGACGAGGCCGAACACGTGGTGGCGGTCCTCCTGCGCGGCGACGAGCGTGTCGACCGCGAGGTCGCGCTGGCGCAGCAGGGCGGCGGCCTGGACGAAGCGCAGCGGCAGCCCCTCGGACTCGAACCAGAGGTCGACGGCCCAGGCCCGTTCGGAGTCGTCGAGCTGACGGCCCGCCAGGCGGCCGACGAGGGAGAGGCAGGCGCTGCGGGAGAGGCCGGCGACGAGGTGGTCCTCCAGCCGGGCGCCGGGCGGCATCGCGGGGCTGCCGGGCGGGGCGCTGACCAGGAAGGCGCATTCCGGTGCGGCGGCGAGCAGTTCGTCGAGTTCACGGTCGTCGACGTCGAGGTCGTCGATGACGACGACGGCGCCGACCCGGGCGAGCAGGCCGGAGAGGGTCCGCGGGTCCGGCCGGAAGCCGGGCGCGTGGTGGGTGGCGGCGAAGAGGTCCTGCTGGAGGTCGGGGCCGGTGCGGTGGTGCCCGCTGAGGCGGACCACGCCGTCCGGGGCGATGCCGTCGGCGGCGTCGGCGACCGCCGCCAGCAGGGTGCTGCGGCCGGAGCCGGCCTGGCCGACGAGACGGACGGACCGGCCCTCGGCGAGCAGGGCGACGACCCGGGAGACGTCCTCCGCCCGGTCGAGCAGCGGGAGGTCCTCGGGGGCGCCGCCGAGGGCGAGCGGGCCGACGGCCGGGCTGGGGCCGAGTTCGGGGCGGTCCTGGCGGCGGCCCCGGATGCGGCGCGGTTCGGGGCGCCAGCCGTCGGGGCAGGGACGCGCCTCCGAGCCGTCCGGGCCTCCGACGGCCAGCAGGAGGTCGCCGGAGACGACCTCGCCGGTGCGGGGGCGCACGCCTTCCTGCGCGAAGTCACCGGTCGGCTGTCCCACGTTGTGCTCCACCCAGGGTCCGGCCGCCCGGCGGAAGCCGGCGGCGCTGTGGAATGGCCGCGCACCGGGGCCGTCGGGCCCGCGCAGCCGTACTTCTGAGCGCAGACTTTTCCACACTCGTGAGCCGGAGCACAGACCGGTACCCCGAAGTAACGCCGCGGGGGCGGGGACGGCGGTGCCGTCAGAGGGTGGGCAGGGCCAGCGGGCCGGTCGGCAGGGCGCCCAGGGCGGGGAGGGTGGTGCCGTACGCGTCGGGGACGGTGCCCTCGACGGCGAGGATGCGGTGCAGCCGGGTGGCGACCAGCAGGCGCTGCAGCTGGGCCGGCACGTTGCGCAGGACGAGCCTGCGGCCGATGCGGCCGGCGCGGCGGTGGGTGCCCATGATGACGCCGAGACCGGTGGCGTCCCAGAACTCCAGCCGGCCGAGGTCGAGCACGAGGTCGCCCTGGCCGCCGTCGACGGCGGAGTGCAGGAGGGCCCGGGCGTCGGCGGCGCTGCGGACGTCGAGCCGGCCCTCGATGGCCAGACCGGTGTGGTCGCCGGTGATGCGCACGCTCTCCTCCTCCGCTCGCCGTTCGGGTGGTCCGGGGCCCTGGCCGGCCGGGGCGTGGTGCTCCGCGCGCCGGTGCCGTGCCGGTGTCCCCCCTCATCTGACGGTCAACCAACTCCGCAGGTTTCTCCCCTTCGGCGGAGTCTCCGGAACTTCACCCGTCCGAGGGAATATACGCAGGAACTCCCCATACCTACGCTCGATTACCGCCCAAATCACCCGTCCGCGGCAGCATCGTGAGCAAACTCACCCGCACGGGTGCGTCGCTGTGAGGGACGGGTCACACGGCGGGCTGTACGCCGGTCGGCGCACAGCCCGCAGCGGGTCCGTCAGGCCTCGTACGGGTAGAAGCCGCGGCCGCTCTTGCGGCCGAGATCGCCCGCGGTGACCATGCGCGCCATGATCTCGGGCGGGGCGAACTTCTCGTCCTGGGTCTCGGTGTAGATGTTCCGTGCGGCGTGCAGCAGGATGTCGACGCCGGTGAGGTCGGCGGTCTGCAGCGGGCCCATCGGGTGGCCGAATCCGAGGCGGCAGGCCGTGTCGATGTCCTCCGCGCTGGCCACGCCCGACTCGTAGAGCTTCGCCGCCTCCACGACGAGCGCCGTGATCAGGCGGGTCGTGATGAAGCCGGCGACGTCGCGGTTGACGACGACGACCTCCTTGCCGACGCCCTCGGCGAAGGCGCGGGCCGCGGCCAGCGTCGCGTCGGAGGTCTTGTAGCCGCGCACGAGCTCGACGAGGCGCATCAGCGGCACCGGGGAGAAGAAGTGCACGCCGACGACGCTCTCGGGGCGCCCGGTGGCGGCGGCGATCCGGGTGATCGGGATGGCGGAGGTGTTGGACGCCAGCACCGCGCCCTCCTTCGCGACCTTGTCGAGTTCGCGGAAGACGCCTTCCTTGACGTCGAGCTGCTCGAAGACCGCCTCGACGACGATGTCGGCGTCGGCGACCGCCCCGAGGTCGGTGGTGGTGGTGATCAGCCCGAGGGCCGCCTCGGCCTCGTCCGCGGTCATCCGGCCCTTGCCGACGAACTTCGCGTACGACGCCCGGATGCCGTCCAGGCCGCGCTGCAGTGCGGCGTCGGTGACGTCCCGCAGCACCACCGGGTACCCGGCCTGCGCGGACACCTGGGCGATGCCGGCGCCCATCAGGCCCGCGCCGATCACGGCGATCCGCTGGGTGGGTGCGTTGCTCATGGCTGGTCTCCCGAGTCCTGGTCCTGGCCCTCCGCCGGCCTGGGGCTCGGGGCGCTCGCTGGGGGGGCGGCCACGGGCAGGGGTCACCCGCCGGAGCCGCGCCGCTCACGGCCCGGACTCTAATGCCCGCGGACGCTCCGTGGTGAGATTGGGATGTGTGATCTGTACCCGACGCTGAGGGGTTGCGGGCGATGACCGGGGTGCATCCGCTGGTGGGCCTGGTGGTGGGCCTGGCGCTCGTCGGCGTGCTCGTGCTGCTGCGCCGGACGTACGGGCGCGGCCGGTCGCCGGTGGCCGGACGGCCCAGCGCGGGCAACCCGGACGAGTACGGTCTGCTGGTCAGCGTCGCCGCCCCGCCGGACGCGGCCGAGGCCTCCCGGATGTCCGCCCTGCTGACCGTCGAGGGCGTACGGCACACCCTGGTCGGCACCAGCGCGGGACCGCGGCTGATGGTGTGGCCGGAGGACTCGGCCCGGGCCCGCCAGGTGCTGGACCGCCGCTGACGGCCCGCCCGGTCGGGTGTCACCGGCCCGGCACGATGCCCAGCTCCTGGGCGAGCACGGCCGCCTGCACCCGGCTGCTCAGCGAGAGCTTGGCGAGGATGCGGCTCACGTGGGTCTTGGTGGTGGCCTCGGCCATGCCGAGCCGGTCCGCGATCAGGCTGTTGGACAGGCCCTCCCCCAGGCAGACCAGCACCTCGCGCTCCCGTCCGGTGAGTGCGGAGACGGCGGCCCGGGCCTCGGCGGTGTCCGTGCGGCCGGGCCGGGCGACGGAGGAGATCAGCCGCCGGGTGACGGACGGCGCGAGGGCGCCGTCGCCGCGGGCGACCGTGCGGATGCCCTCGATCAGGCTGTCCGCGTCGGCGTCCTTGAGCAGGAAGCCGGCGGCGCCCGCCCGCAGCGCGCCGAACACGTACTCGTCGAGGTCGAAGGTGGTGAGCACGAGCACCTGGGCCGCGTCCTCGGCGACGATCGCGCGGGTCGCCCCGACCCCGTCGAGCCGGGGCATCTGGATGTCCATCAGCACCACGTCGGGCCGCAGCGCCAGGGCGAGGCGGACGGCCTCCTCGCCGTCCGCGGCCTCGCCGACCACCTCGATGTCGGGGGCCGAGCCCACGATCATCACCAGCGCCGCCCGGACGGCCGCCTGGTCCTCCGCCACCAGCACCCGGATCGTCATCCGGTCTCCCCCTTCACCCCGCGCGGCAGCACCGCCCTGACCTGCCAGCGGCCCGCCACGGGCCGGGCGTCGAAACTTCCGCCCAGCAGGTGGGCGCGCTCCCCCATGCCGACCAGCCCGGCACCGGCCCCGGGCACCGCCCGCCCGGCGCCCTCCCGGTAGGGGCTGTCCACGGCGATCTCCACGGCGTCGGCCCGGTAGTCCACGCGCAGCCGGACGGTGCCGGGGGCGGCGTGCTTGACCGCGTTGGTCAGCGACTCCTGGAGGATCCGGTAGGCGGCCAGGTCGAGCGGCGCGGGGAGCCCGCCGGGATCGCCGGTGGGCTCGTAGTCGAAGGCCAGCCCCGTGCTCCGGCCCGCCTCCCGGGCCTGCGTGAGCAGGGTGTCCAGCGCCGACAGCCGCGGCGCGGCGTACGACTCGCCGGGCCGTTCGTCGCGCAGCAGGCCGATCATGCGGCGCATCTCGGCCAGCCCCTGGACGCTGTTCTCGCGGATGACCGCGAGCGCCGCCACCAACGGGTCGTCGGCGGGCCGCTGCTGACGGCGCGCCACCGACTGCGCGCCGGTGGCGTGCACGGCGATGGCCGACAGGTGGTTGGCGATGACGTCGTGCAGCTCGCGGGCCATCCTGGCGCGTTCGGCGCCGACCGCGGTACGGCGGTCGAGCTCGGCGAGGAGGGCGGTCTGCTCGGCGCGCAGCCGTTCGGACTCGGCGGCGTCCCGGTGCCGGCGGACGAGGTCGGCCGTCCACACGGGGGCGATGAAGACCAGCCCGCAGACGCCGGCCACGACCAGCGCGTCGGGCACCTCGCCGTACAGCAGGGTGAGGCCGGTGAGCACCACCGTGGTGGCACCGCCGGTGAGGTGCAGCACCCGGGACATCCGGGCGGGCCCGTACAGCACGGCCGCGTACAGCAGGTCGGTGTACATCACCACCGTCGCCAGCACCGAGCCGGTGAGCCCGCAGGCGATCAGGGCGAGCCCGCCGAGCGTGGCCGTCCACACCGTGCGGGTGCGGCGGACGAGCTCCAGGGCCGCCATGGCCAGCACCGGCAGGAGCGCCGCCCACGGCGGCACGGTGTCGTGGTGGTCGTACGCGCCGAAGGCGATCAGCAGCACGCCGGAGCAGAGCCCGGCGAGGGCGATCGCCTGGTCCTGCCGGCGCGGTGGAAGGTTCACCCTCCCATCCCACCACCCGGCGGACCCGGCGCGGGACAGCCTGCGGGGTGATCCCCGGTCCGTCGAAAGATGTACCCGCCGCCCCCTCGGCCCGCGGTTCAGCGGTTCTCGCCGGGCACCCACAGCACGTCGCCGACCTCCTTGTTGGCCGTCCGGGCCAGGATGAACAGGAGGTCGGAGAGCCGGTTGAGGTACTTCGCGGTCAGCGGGTTGACGGTGTCGCCGTGCAGGTCGATCGCCGCCCAGGTGGACCGCTCCGCGCGCCGCACGACGGTGCACGCCAGGTGGAGGTGGGCGGCGCCGGGGGTGCCGCCGGGGAGGATGAAGCTCCGCAGCTTCTCCAGCGACTCCAGGTAGTGGTCGCAGTCGGACTCCAGCCGGTCGACGTAGCCCTGCTCGACCCGCAGCGGCGGGTACTCGGGGTTCTCGGCCACCGGCGTGGCGAGGTCGGCGCCGACGTCGAAGAGGTCGTTCTGGATGCGGGTCAGCACCGCCGACACGTCGTCCGGCAGGGCGCCGGCCGCGATGGCCACGCCGATCGCGGCGTTGGCCTCGTTGGTGTCGGCGTACGCGATCAGCCGCGGGTCGGTCTTGGTGGTGCGGCTCATGTCGCCGAGGGCCGTCGTGCCGTCGTCGCCGGTGCGGGTGTAGATGCGCGTCAGGTTCACCATGGCCGCAGCCTAGCCTGCCGGTTAGGCGACGTTAACGCGCTGCCCCGGAGGGGCCGCCTCCAGCCAGGCGAGGAAGCCGGTGAGCGCGTCGTCGCTCATCGCCAGCTCCAGCGGGGAGCCGTTGTGCAGACAGCGCAGCACCACGGAGCCGGAGAGCAGGGCGAGCTCCTCCTGGCCCTCGGGGTAGCGCCGGCCGAGCACCTCGATCTCGGTGCGGGGCAGCGTCCGGCGCGGGCGGGGCGCGTACGAGAACACCCGGAACCACTCGATGGAGTCGCCGCTGTACCGGCCGATACCGAAAACCCACCCCTTGCCGTCGGTCGTGGGGACCGGGGCCGGGGTGGGTTGGCCGTTCTCGTCGAGGTCGGGCTCCGTCGAGGCGTCGGCGGGCATTTTGAGCCGGTAACTGCAGTCGAACGTTCCTCCGACGCGCTGGATGACGCGGCGGCGTACTGCGAACGCCACCAGGCCCACCACCGCGACGGCCACGACGGCCGCGCACACCACAAGGGCGAGGACCATGCTCACCGACCTCCTCGCTACCCGCGTCCCCGTGACGGCCGTGTCACCGGCCGCCCTGTCCTACCAACTGATACGACAGTCCCGGGGTCACGCTTCCGCGTCCCCGGGACCGTCGGTCGACCCCGCAGTCAGGGTCCGGTGCTCAGGCGCGGGCCTTGAGGCCGCGCGTCGCCGACAGGCGGACCTCCGCGCGGCGCTCGGCGTGCGCGTCGATCTCGGACCGTGCCGACTCCAGCGCGCGCTCGGCCCGGGCGACGTCGATCTCGTCCGCCAGCTCGGCGATCTCCGCGAGGATCGACAGCTTGTTGTCGGCGAAGGAGATGAAACCGCCGTGGACCGCGGCGACGACGGTGCCGCCGTCGGTGGTGCGGATGGTGACCGGACCGGTCTCCAGCACGCTCAGCACCGGGGTGTGACCGGGCATGATGCCGGTGTCACCGGAGGCCGTGCGGGCGACAACGATGGTGGCCGCACCGGACCACACCTTGCGGTCGGCTGCGACCAGCTCGACGTGCAGCTCAGCCAACGTGGGCTCCTAAGCTCTTGAAACCGTCGATTACTCGGCGGTTTCGGTAAGAATAACGGGCCCGCACCCCCGACATGAAACCAGGGACACGGAGATGACCGGGATCACAGCCGGTTGCGCCGTGAGGGGTGGCCCCCGAAAGCCGGGGTCCACCCCTCACGTCACTCAGCCGTCGGCCGGTCCGATCACTTCTTCAGCAGCTCGGCAGCGTTGCGCTCGAGGTCCTCGATGCCACCGCACATGAAGAACGCCTGCTCCGGGACGTGGTCGTACTTGCCGTCCGCGATCGCGTTGAAGGCCTCGATGGTCTCCGACAGCGGCACGGTCGAGCCCTCGACACCGGTGAACTGCTTCGCCACGTAGGTGTTCTGCGAGAGGAAGCGCTCGATGCGGCGGGCGCGCTGCACCGTGATCTTGTCTTCCTCGGACAGCTCGTCGATGCCGAGGATCGCGATGATGTCCTGGAGGTCCTTGTACTTCTGCAGGATCCCCTTGATACGGATGGCCGTGTCGTAGTGGTCCAGCGCGATGTAACGCGGGTCCAGGATGCGGGACGTGGAGTCCAGCGGGTCGACGGCCGGGTAGATGCCCTTCTCGGAGATCGGACGGGAGAGAACCGTCGTCGCGTCGAGGTGGGCGAAGGTGGTGGCCGGCGCCGGGTCGGTCAGGTCGTCCGCGGGGACGTAGATCGCCTGCATCGAGGTGATCGAGTGACCGCGGGTCGAGGTGATGCGCTCCTGCAGGAGGCCCATCTCGTCGGCCAGGTTCGGCTGGTAGCCCACCGCGGAGGGCATGCGGCCGAGCAGGGTCGACACCTCGGAACCGGCCTGGGTGAACCGGAAGATGTTGTCGATGAAGAGCAGGACGTCCTGCTGCTCCACGTCACGGAAGTACTCCGCCATGGTCAGCGCGGAGAGCGCGACGCGCAGACGGGTGCCCGGCGGCTCGTCCATCTGGCCGAAGACCAGCGCGGTCTTGTCCAGGACGCCCGAGTCGACCATCTCGTGGATGAGGTCGTTGCCCTCACGGGTGCGCTCACCGACACCGGCGAACACCGACACACCACCGAAGTTCTCGGCGACGCGGTAGATCATCTCCTGGATCAGAACGGTCTTGCCGACACCGGCACCACCGAACAGACCGATCTTGCCACCCTGGACGTACGGGGTGAGAAGGTCGATGACCTTGATGCCGGTCTCGAACATCTCCGTCTTGGACTCGAGGTCCTTGAACGCCGGAGCCTTGCGGTGGATCGGCCAGCGGACCTCGACCTGGGACTCGAACTCGTCCTTGTCGACGTTCAGCACCTCACCGAGGGCGTTGAAGACCTTGCCCTTGGTGATCTGGCCGACCGGCACGGAGATGGCCGAACCGGTGTCGGAGACCTGCGCGCCACGGACGAGGCCGTCGGTCGGCTGCATCGAGATGCCGCGGACCATGCCGTCGCCGAGGTGCTGCGCGACCTCAAGGGTGAGGATCTTCTTGCCCGTGCCGTCGGGGTTGTCCACCTCGACGTGCAGGGCGTTGAACATGTCCGGAATCGCGTCGACGGGGAACTCCACGTCGACGACCGGGCCGATGACCCGCGCGACGCGGCCCGTCGCCGTGGTCGGCTCAACTGTGGTGGTCATACTCATTCGCTCCCGCGGCTAGCGTCGGCGAGCGCGTTGGCGCCACCGACGATCTCGCTGATTTCCTGGGTGATCTCGGCCTGACGGGCCGAGTTGGCAAGCCGCGTGAGCGACTTGATGAGCTCTCCCGCGTTGTCGGTCGCGCTCTTCATCGCGCGCCGGCGAGCGGCGTGCTCCGAGGCGGCCGACTGCAGCAGCGCGTTGTAGATCCGGCTCTCGACGTACCGCGGCAGCAGGGCGTCGAGGACGCCCTCCGCCGACGGCTCGAAGTCGTACAGCGGGAAGATCTGGTGCGTGGCCTTCGACGCGTCGCTGAGCTCGACCTCGTCCAGCCGGAGCGGCAGCAGCCTGGCGTCGACCGCCGTCTGCGTCAGCATCGACTCGAACTTGGTGGAGACCAGGTGCAGCTCGTCCACGCCGCCGGTCTCCGCGGTGAACGCCTTGATGAGGTCGCTCGCCACGGTCTTGGCGTCACCGTACGACGGCTTGTCGGAGAAGCCCGTCCACGACTCCGCAACGGTGAGGTTGCGGAAGTTGTAGTACGAGACACCCTTGCGGCCGACGATGTACGACACCACGTCCTTGCCCTCGGCACGCAGCCGCGCGGTGAGCGCGATCGCCTGCTTGATGGCGTTGGTCGAGTAGCCGCCGGCCAGGCCGCGGTCCGCCGTGATCAGCAGGACCGCAGCCGTGGTGGCCTGCGGGTTCTCCGTGGTGAGCGGGTGCTTGGCGTTGGACCGGGTGGCCACCGCCGTCACCGCCCGGGTGAGCTCGTCGGCGTACGGAGTGGAGGCGGCCACCGCGCGCTGCGCCTTGACGATGCGCGACGCGGAGATCATCTCCATCGCCTTGGTGATCTTCTTCGTCGCGGTGACAGAGCGGATCCGGCGCTTGTAGACCCGAAGCTGTGCTCCCATGGGCCGTTACGTCCTTTCCCTCGTTACCGGACTCAGGCCTGCTCGGACAGGAGCTTGCCGTCGGCCGTCGTGAAGCCCTGCTTGAAGCCCTGGATCGCGGCGGTCAGCGCCTCGATGGCGCCGTCCTCCAGCTTCTGGGTCTCGACGATGCCGGCGAGGATGCCCTTGTGCTCCAGACGCAGGTGGTCGAGGAACTCGCGCTCGAAGCGGCGGATCTCGGCGACCGGGACGTCGTCCAGCTTGCCGGTGGTGCCGGCCCAGATGGAGACGACCTGCTCCTCGACGGGGAACGGCTGGTACTGGCCCTGCTTCAGCAGCTCGACCATGCGCGCGCCGCGCTCCAGCTGGGCCTTGGAGGCCGGGTCCAGGTCGGAACCGAAGGCGGCGAACGCCTCCAGCTCGCGGTACTGGGCCAGGTCCAGACGCAGACGGCCGGCGACCGACTTCATCGCCTTGATCTGGGCGGAGCCACCGACGCGGGAGACCGAGATGCCGACGTTCACGGCCGGGCGGATGCCGGCGTTGAACAGGTCGGACTCCAGGAAGCACTGGCCGTCGGTGATGGAGATGACGTTGGTCGGGATGTACGCCGACACGTCGTTGGCCTTGGTCTCGATGATCGGCAGACCGGTCATCGAGCCCGCGCCCAGCGCGTCGGAGAGCTTCGCGCAGCGCTCCAGCAGGCGGGAGTGCAGGTAGAAGACGTCACCCGGGTACGCCTCGCGGCCCGGCGGGCGGCGCAGCAGCAGGGAGACGGAGCGGTAGGCCTCGGCCTGCTTCGACAGGTCGTCGAAGATGATGAGGACGTGCTTGCCGTCGTACATCCACTCCTGGCCGATGGCCGAACCGGTGTACGGGGCGAGGTACTTGAAGCCGGCCGGGTCGGAGGCGGGAGCAGCCACGATCGTGGTGTACTCCAGCGCGCCGGCCTCCTCCAGGGCGCCACGGACCGACGCGATGGTCGAGCCCTTCTGGCCGATGGCGACGTAGATGCAGCGGACCTGCTTCTTCGGGTCGCCGGAACGCCAGTTGTCGCGCTGGTTGATGATCGTGTCGATCGCCACCGCGGTCTTGCCGGTCTGGCGGTCGCCGATGATCAGCTGGCGCTGGCCGCGGCCGATCGGGGTCATCGCGTCGATGGCCTTGATGCCGGTCTGCATCGGCTCGTGGACCGACTTGCGGACCATGACGCCGGGGGCCTGCAGCTCCAGGGCACGACGACCGGTCGAGGCGATGTCGCCCAGGCCGTCGATCGGGTTGCCCAGCGGGTCCACGACGCGGCCGAGGTAGCCCTCGCCGACCGGGACGGAGAGGACCTCGCCGGTGCGCTGCACCCGCTGGCCCTCCTCGATGCCCGAGAACTCACCGAGGACGACGACACCGATCTCACGGGTGTCGAGGTTCAGTGCGAGGCCGAGGGTGCCGTCCTCGAACTTCAGCAGCTCGTTGGCCATGACCGAGGGCAGGCCCTCGACCTTGGCGATGCCGTCCATGGCCTCGGTGACCGTGCCGACCTCTTCACGCGAGGCCGCGTCCGGCTGGTACGACTGGACAAAGTCGGCCAGCGCGTCCCGGATCTCCTCCGGACGGATCGTAAGCTCCGCCATCAGGCTTCCCTGCTCTCCTAGTTTGCGATCCTCGGCCCGCCATTGAGGGCCGCAAGTACTCGACTCTCGGCCGGGTCGGGTGAACCGGCCGTACGATTTGCCGGCTCACCTGGTGTGAACCGACGCCCGACCGAGGGTCGGATGATGCTCTGGGGGGTTGGTCAGCCTTCGAGGCCCTGACGAGCGCCTTCAAGGCGGCTCGACACCGTGCCGTCGATGACCTCGTCGCCGATCTCGACCCGGATGCCGCCGACGACCTGGGGGTCGACGTCGATGTTCAGGTGGACCTGCTTGCCGTACAGGCCGGCCAGGGCAGCGGCGAGCCGCTCCTTCTGGGCGTCCGACAGCGGGACGGCCGTGGTGACCAGGGCCACCACACGGCCGCGGCGGGCCGCGGCGAGCTTGGCGTAGGTCTCCAGGCCCTGTTCCAGGCTACGACCACGCGGGGTCGTGACGAGGGAGACGACCAGGCGGACGGTGCCCGCGTCGGCCCGGCCTCCGAGCAGCTTGGCGACCAGCGCGGCCTTGGCGGCCTTGCCTGCCTTGGGCTCGGTGAGGGCGGACCGCAGGTCGTGCGAGCCCGAGGCGATCCGCCCGAAGCGGAACAGCTCGTCCTCGACGTCGTCCAGCGTGCCGGCGCGCTCGGCGGCGATGATCTCGGCGTACGCCGAGAGCTCCTCCACCGCGTCGACCAGGTCACGGCCGCCGGACCAGCGCGAACGCACCAGTCCGGAGACCAGGTCGACCGTCTCGCCGGAGACCTGGCCGGCCAGCAGCGTGGTGACGAAACCGGCCTTGTCCTGGCCCGACCGCGAGGGGTCGGTCAGCACGCGGCGCAGCGAGACCTCGCGGTCCAGCAGGCCGGTGACGGCGGTGAGGTCCTCGGCGAGCTTGGCCGCGTCCACCGAAGTGTTGTCGGTCAGGCTTTCGAGGTTCTCGCGGCCGGCGGCCAGCGCCTCGCGGCTGGCGCCGATCACTTGGTGCCCGCCGATGCAGCGGCCTTGGCCTCGAGCTCGCCGAGGAACCGGTCGATGACGCCGCTCTGGCGGGCGTGGTCCTCAAGGGACTCGCCCACGATGCGGGAGGCCAGCTGGGAGGCCAGCGAGCCCACGTCCTGGCGCAGGGCGGCGGTCGCCTGCTTCTTGTCGGCGTCGATCTGGGCATGGCCGGCGGCGACGATGGCCTCGCGCTGGCGCTGGCCCTCCTCGCGCATCTCGGCGACCAGGGCAGCACCCTGCTCACGGGCGTGCTCGGTGATCCGAGCGGCCTCGTGACGTGCCTCGGCGAGCTCGGCACGGTACTGCTCCAGCAGGGCCTGAGCCTCGGCCTGAGCGGCCTCCGCACGCTCCATGCCGCCCTCGATGGCGTCCCGACGCTCCGACAGCACCTTCTCGATGCTGGGGAGGAGCTTCTTGCCGAGGATGCCGAAGACGATGAAGAAGCAGATCAGGCCGATGATGACCTCGGGCCACGCGGGGAGAAGAGGGTTCATCTTCTCCTCTTCCGCGAGGAAGACCACGGGGTTCATATCAGAACCTTTCGTCGAAAAGGGCTACCGGTGTGCCGGAATCAGACACCGAACACGAACGGCATGACGATGCCGATGAGCGCCAGCGCCTCGGTCAGCGCGAAGCCGATGAACATGTTGGAGCGGATCAGGCCGGCAGCCTCGGGCTGGCGGGCCATCGCCTGGACACCGTTGCCGAAGATCAGGCCGACACCGATGCCGGGGCCGATCGCAGCGAGACCGTAGCCGATGGACGCGACGGAACCGGAAACCTCAGCGAGAGCGGACATCTCAGCTAATCCTTTGCGGGATGGAGTACCGGTGGGTGTTGGCCACCGGGAGTTCGGGGCGCAGCCTCGGGGCTGCGGTGCTCAGTGCGCCTCTTCGAGGGCACCGGCGATGTAGCTGCTGGCCAGCATCACGAAGATGTAGGCCTGCAGGAACTGGACCAGCAGCTCGAAGGCGGTGAGGCCGATGGTGACCACGAAGGACGCCGTGCCGTAGAGCGCGCCGAGGCTCGGGCTGAGCAGGTACCAGGAGGCGATGGAGAACATCACGATCAGCAGGTGGCCGGCGAACATGTTCGCGAAGGCTCGGACCGCGAGCGTGAAGGGGCGCACGAAGATGTTCGAGAAGAACTCGATCGGCACCAGGATGAACATGACCCAGCCGGGGATGCCCGACGGCCAGCAGAGGTTCTTCAGGCCGCCCACGAAGCCGTGCTTCTTGAAGGTCAGGCTCATGTACGTGACCCACACGACGGCTGCGAGGCCGGCGGGGAAGGCGATCGCGGCCGTCACCGGGAACTGGGCGAACGGGATGATCGACATGATGTTCATCAGCCAGATGAAGAAGAACATCGAGACGAGCATCGGGACGTACTTCTCGCCCTTCTTGCCGATCGTCTCCAGCACGATGCTTCGCTTCACGAAGTCGTAGCCGATCTCACCGACGAGCTGGAGCTTGCCGGGGACGAGCTTCGGCTTCGCGAAGGAGGCCCAGAAGAAAACGACCACGAGCATCGCGACGATGATCGAGAGCAGCATCGGCTTGTTGAACTCGATGCCTCCGACCGTGAAGATCGGCTCGAAGTCGAACTCGTTCAGGCCCGGTGCCGGGAAGCCGCAACCGGAGAACAGGTGGCACCCGGCCTCAGAGGCGAGCTGGACGTCAGCACCCACCACAGACTCCTTCGTCATGACGCATGGTTACGGCAACCTCGGTGTGTCGGCGCGGCCTTGGGCCACGGAGCGGCACTGGAACTTGATGGATGTCTCGCGGACCCTGCACGGCGCGTATCCCTGCCGCGGGATCTTCGAAGACTTCGTGGAGTCGGGGGGCGATCCGTCCGATGATCGGAGGGACCTGGCCGCATCCCGTACTCCGTTGTTGGGACGGACGATAGCAGTCCGTCAGGAGGGCATAAACACCGCCCCCCGTGCGAGGGGGACAGCCTGCCCCCTTCACGGTTGACGCCCCGATTTCGGCTTGTCGTCGCGGGATTCGGGGTCGACGTAGTAGATCTTCGCCTTCATGGCGGCGCGCACCTGGAAAGCCGTCCAGACCAGGGCGCAGCCCAGCAGCGTGAAGCCGAAGACCTTGGTGTCGAAGAGTGTCGTGTGTTTGAACACGGCGAGAACGATCGCGATCAGCAGGATCTGCGTGGTGTACACCAACAGCGCTGCTGCCATGAGGATCTGCGGATTGTTCCGGGTCAGCCGGTCGAGTGCGACCTGGCCGAAGGTGAAGAACGCCATCACCAGGAGCGTGGCGAAGACGGCGCCGATCAACCCCTTCGTCCCCACGACAGCGGTGGAGATCGCAGCGGCGATCACGCCGGCGACCGCAGTGGGGATTGCGGCGCCGCGGATGATCCGGGCGTCGGGGGACGGCATGTCGGCAGCTCCGGCGGCATGTCGGTGACGGGGGGACGGGCGCAGGTGTGCGGTGGTGACACCGCACCGAGATCCACAGCCGCAGGCCGGCCGCTCGACAGCGAGCCGGACGAGGAAGACCGACCGGGGGCGGAAGCACTCCACCTGTCGGTTCTTTCGGCGTGTTCTCGGTACTCGTGAACGGTATCACAAACTATTTGATGAGAGCTTTACCATGAACGTGTGGTACCTGTCACACCGATGGCCCAAGGGTGCCGCCGTGCGGGTGAGCGTTGTTGAGCGGCCGTCAGCCCTTCGTGCGACCCCTCGCACCGACCGCGGTGGCGCCGCTGCCGACCCTGCTCAGCAGGGCCTTGTCCTTGGCCGAGAGCTCGGCCATCGCCGGGGCGTCGGCGGGCTCCCCGCCGGCTGCGGGCGGCTCCCCCGCGGACGACTCCCCCGCGGGCCCGGCGGCGTCCGCGGCGGCGTCCCCGGCGGCCCACCGCGCCTTGCGGTAGCGCGGCGGGACGATCGCCTGCACGGCCCGCGGCGCGTGCGGCCGGAAGCGCGGCATCAGCAGCACCACGAGGCCGATCAGGCACAGCCCCGCGAACGCGAGGACGACCGTGCGGCCGGTGTTGGTGATGGAGAACGCGACGGTGCCGAAGGCGATCAGCGCGGCCCAGAAGTACATGATCAGGACGGCCCGGCTGTGCGAGTGGCCGACCTGCAGCAACCGGTGGTGCAGGTGCTGCTTGTCCGCGGCGAACGGCGACTTCCCGGCCCAGGTGCGACGCACCACGGCGAGCAGCAGGTCGGCGAGCGGCAGCGCGATGACGGTCAGCGGCAGCAGCAGCGGGATGTAGATCGGCACGAGGGCGTGCACGGTGGCGGTCTGCGAACCCGTCCGGTCGGTGATCAGGTCGGGGTCGACGCGGCCGGTGATCGAGATGGCGGCGACGGCCAGCATCAGGCCGAGCATCATCGAGCCGGAGTCGCCCATGAAGATCCGGGCGGGGTGCAGGTTGTGCGGCAGGAAGCCGAGGCACATGCCGATCAGGACGGCGCTGAAGAGCACCGCGGGGGCGGCGTCGTTGACGCCGTAACCGATCCACAGCCGGTAGGAGTAGAGGAAGAACGCCATCGCGGCGATGCAGACCATGCCGGCGGCGAGGCCGTCGAGGCCGTCGATGAAGTTGACCGCGTTGACCATGACGACGACCAGCAGCACCGAGATGATCATGCCCTGGGTGGGGGTGACGGCGACCGGGCCGACACCGGGCACCGGGATCGAGATGACCGTCACGCCCTGCCAGACCATGACGCCGGCGGCGATCATCTGACCGCCCAGCTTCACCAGGGCGTCGACGCCCCACTTGTCGTCCAGCACGCCGAGGATCCACATGATCCCGGCGCCGGACAGCAGCGCACGGACGTCCGCGCTCTGGATGAACAGCCGGCCGATGGTGGTGAGCTGCGAGGCGACCAGCAGGCCCGCGCACAGGCCGCCGAACATCGCGATGCCGCCGAGCCGCGGGGTGGGCTCGCGGTGCACGTCGCGCGCGCGCACCGGCGGCATGGCGCCGGCGACGATGGCGAACTTCCGCACCGGGCTGACCAGCAGGTACGTCACGGCTGCGGTGACGAACAGCACCAGGAGATACTCACGCACCACTGGCCTCCTGCAGCGCGGTCCGACGGATGAGTACGCAGGGTACTCCCGGGAGAGTTCGGGGTTCGAGGTGCGTCGCCACCCTCACACCTTATTGAGTGGGACGGGCGGGACGTGCACCGCGGTTCTCCCTGCGGCCCGAACAGTGGCGGACGCCACCCCCGGCGGGGTTCCCGGCCGCCTCGTCCGGCCCTCGTCCGGCCCTCCGACGGCCCTCCGGCAGGGACCGTCCGGCGTCAGTGCCGGACCGCGAACGACCGGGCGAGCGCACGGACCCGGTCCGTGATCCGGGGCTGCGGTCCGCCGCTCAGCAGCTCCCCGATCAGGGCGCCGACCTCGGCCAGCTCGGCGGGCCCCATGCCCTGGGCGGCCGCGGCACCGGTGCCGAGGCGGATCCCGGAGGCCTCGGCGGCCGGCGCGGGGTCGTACGGGAGGGCGCACTTGCCGAGCATGAGGCCGGCAGCGGCGCAGCGGCGCTCCGCCTCGACGCCGCTGAGCCCGAGCGGGCTGACGTCCGCCGTGACCAGGTGGGTGTCGGTGCCGCCGGTCGTCGGCGGCACGCCGTACCCGGCGAGGGCCGCGGCCAGGGCCTGCGCGCCGTCGACGGCCCGCCGGAGGTAGGCGGCGAACTCCTGCGTGCCCGCCTCGGCGAGGGCGACGGCCTTGCCGGCCACCTCGTTCATGGCCGCGCCGCCCTGGGTGAACGGGAAGACCGCGCGGTCGACCCGGTCGGCCAGCTCGGCGGTGCAGAGCAGCATCCCGCCGCGGGGGCCGCGGAGCAGCTTGTGGGTGGCGGCCACGGTGACGTCGGCGTGGGGCACCGGGGAGGGGGCGAGGCCGGCGGCGACGAGGCCGGTGGTCTGGGCGGCGGAGGCGACGAGGTAGGCGTCGACCTCGTCGGCGACGGCGCGGAAGCCGGCCCAGTCGATGTGCCGGGGGTAGGAGATGCCGCCGGCGATGATCGCCTTGGGGCGGTGGCGGTGGGCGAGTTCGCGCACCTGGTCGAGGTCGACGAGGCCGTCGTGCTCGCGGACGCCGTAGCCGACGAAGTCGAACCAGCGGCCGGAGAAGTTGGCGCGGGAGCCGCAGCTGAGGTGGCCGCCGTGCTCCAGGGACATCGCGAGGACGACGTCGCCGGGCCGCAGCAGTGCCGCGTAGGCCGCCAGCATCGCCGAAGTCGCGGACCGGGGCTGGACGTTGGCGTGCGGGGCGGCGAACAGCTCGCGGGCGCGGTCGACGGCGAGCAGTTCCGCGGTGTCGGCGAGCGCGCATCCGGTGTGGTGGCGGTGGCCCGGGTACCCCTCGGCGTACTTGTCGATCAGCGGTCCGCCGAGGGCGGCGAGCACGGCGGGGCTGGTGACGTTCTCACCGGCGAGCAGCTGCAGGCTCTCGGTGCGCCGCTCGGCCTCGGCGGAGAGCAGGTCGGCGAGGAGCGGGTCGGCGGTCCGGAGGGCCTCGGAGGGCTGCCAGGGCGCTCCGCCGGCGGCGCGGGTGTCGGTGGGGCCCTGCTCGGCGTGGATGACGGACATGGCGCAGCTCCCGGGCAGCGGCGGGTGGATCCTTCCAGCGTAGGTCGGGGCCTCCGGGCGGGCCCGCCCACGCGGTGCGGCGTACCGCCGTCAGGGGCCGGCGGATCGGGCCCCGCGGGAAAGGCACCGGTTCGCCACGCTTCCTTCACGCGATCCCCTGCACTCCCCCACGCGTGCCGGACCCCGGCCGGGGCCTGCGGCCGTCCCGCACGCCCGCCGGGTGCGCGCACGCCCCGGCAGCACCGCCCGCCCCGTACCCCGGGCAGGACGCCCGGCCGGCCCCGGAACGGCCCGGAAGGGCCCCGGAAGGGCCCCGGGACGGCTGCGGAGGCTCAGACGCGCCCGTGCACGCCCGTGAGCGCGGTGACCACCGGGTCGAGCGCGCCGAATATCTCCTCGCCGCAGTTGCGGAACATGCCGATCGGCGCGCCGTACGGGTCGTCCACCTCGTCCGACTCGGGCGAGGCCGCGAGCAGCCAGCCGCGGAGCGCGGCGGCGGCCCGCACCAGGGCGCGGGCCCGCTCGGGCAGCTGCGCGCCGCCGCGCGGGTCGGGCAGCGTGCTCGGGTCGATCCGGCGGACGAGCCGGGTGAACTCCTTCAGCGTGAAGGTCCGCAGCCCGGCCGAGTGGCCCATGGAGATGACCTGCGCCCGGTGGTCGAGCGTCGCGGTGAGCACCAGGTCGGCGTCGATGACGTGCTCGTCGAGCAGTTCACGGCCGGCGAAGCCGGCGCTGTCCACCCCGTACTCGCCGAGCACGGTGGCGGCGTGCACCTCCATCGGTGCGCCCTCGTGGCCCCAGGTGCCGGCGCTCTCCACCACGAACCGTCCGGAGGCGTCGCCGAGCCGGGCGTCGAGCTCGTGGCGGGTGAGCCGTTCGGCGATGGGCGAGCGGCACACGTTGCCGGTGCAGACGAAGAGGATCCGGAAGCCGTCCACCGGACGCGGGGAGACCGCCGCGTACGGGGATATTCCGGGGCCCGCGGCGTACAGCGACGCAGCGGTCAACTGCCGGCCTCCAGGTCCGGGACGACCTCCCTCAGCTGCTCGACGCTGATCGCGCCGGCCCGCAGCACGACGGGGATCTTGCCGGTGACGTCGACGATGGTGGACGCCGTCGCGTGGTCGGCCCGGCCGCCGTCGAGGTACACCGAGACGGCGTCGCCGAGCTGTTCCTGGGCCTCGTCGCAGGTGGCCGGCGACGGGCCGCCGGTCTTGTTCGCGCTGGAGACGGCGAGCGGGCCGGTGGTGTTGAGCAGCTCCAGGGCGACGGGGTGCAGCGGCATCCGCACCGCGACGGTGCCGCGGGTCTCGCCGAGGTCCCAGCGCAGCGAGGGCTGGTGCCGGGCGACGAGGGTCAGGCCGCCGGGCCAGAAGGCGTCGACGAGCTCCCAGGCCTGCTCGGAGAAGTCGGTGACCAGGCCGTGCAGGGTGGTCGGCGAGCCGACGAGCACCGGGGACGGCATGGAGCGGCCGCGGCCCTTGGCGTCCAGCAGGGCGGCGACGGCCTCCGGGGAGAACGCGTCGGCACCGATGCCGTACAGCGTGTCGGTGGGCATCACGACGAGCTCGCCCCGGCGGATCGCCGAGGCGGCCTCGCGCAGTCCGGTGGCGCGGTCCCCGGTATCGGCACAGTCGTAGCGGCGGCTCATCGGTGCGGTCCCCTTCCGAACATCACAGCGAACACGGTGAACTCACGAAATCCACGCGGCGGTGCGGTGCACCGCCGGTTCCCGCCGGGGCCTCACAGCGTCGCCTTCCGGGCGGTGGTGAAGCGCGGGCGGTTGTTGAGGTCGCGGTGGTCGGCGGCGTCCGTCCAGCCGGCTTCCTCGTTGAAGATCCACGGCACCTGGCCGCCCTGGGTGTCGGCGTGCTCGATGACCACCGCACCGCCCGGGCGCAGCAGCCGGGCGGCGACGCGCTCGATGCCGCGGATGGTGTCGAGGCCGTCCTCGCCGGAGAACAGCGACATCTGCGGGTCGTGGTCACGGGCCTCGGGCGCCACGTACTCCCACTCGGTGAGCGGGATGTACGGCGGGTTGCTGATCACGAGGTCGAAGCGGCCCTCCCAGCCGTGCTCCCCCTCGAACGCGCGGGTGGCGTCGCCCTCGTGCAGGGAGACGCGGGCGCGGTCGGGGCTGGCGGAGACGTTGCGCCGGGTGTAGGCCAGCGCGCCCTCGTCGAGCTCGAAGGCGTGCACGGTGGAGCGCGGCAGTTCCTGGGCGAGGGCGAGCGCGATGGCGCCGGAGCCGGTGCACAGGTCGACCACGAGCGGCTCGGCGACGTCCATGTCGCGGACCGCGTTTATGGCCCACTCGACGACGCTCTCGGTCTCGGGCCGGGGCACGAAGACGCCGGGCCCGACCTCCAGCTCCAGGTAGCGGAAGAACGCCCGCCCGGTGATGTGCTGGAGCGGCTCACGGGCCTCGCGCCGCGAGACGGCCGCCCAGTACCGGGCGTCGAAGTCGGCGTCCGCGACGGTGTGCAGCTGGCTGCGCTTGACGTCGTGGATGTGCGCCGCGAGCTCCTCCGCGTCGAAGCGCGGTGACGGCACCCCGGCGGCGGCCAGCCGCTGGGTGGCCTGGGCCACCTCGGCGAGCAGCAGGTTCATCCGACCGACCCCTCGTACTCAGTTCTCCTGGGCGGCGGCCAGCTTGGCCGCTGCGTCGGCGTCCACGCAGGACTGGATCACCGGGCTCAGGTCGCCGTCCAGGACCTGGTCCAGGTTGTACGACTTGAAGCCGGTGCGGTGGTCGGAGATGCGGTTCTCCGGGTAGTTGTACGTGCGGATGCGCTCGGAGCGGTCGACGGTGCGGACCTGGCTGCGGCGCGCGTCCGAGGCCTCCCGCTCGGCCTCCTCCTGGGCGGCGGCCAGCAGCCGCGAGCGCAGGATGCGCATGGCCGACTCCTTGTTCTGGAGCTGGCTCTTCTCGTTCTGGCAGGAAGCCACGATACCGGTCGGCAGGTGGGTGATCCGGACGGCGGAGTCGGTGGTGTTCACGGACTGCCCGCCGGGGCCCGACGAGCGGTAGACGTCGATCCGCAGGTCGTTCGCGTGGACCTCGACCTCGACCTCCTCGGCCTCCGGGGTGACGAGCACGCCCGCGGCGGAGGTGTGGATGCGGCCCTGCGACTCGGTGGCCGGCACGCGCTGCACGCGGTGCACGCCGCCCTCGTACTTGAGCCGGGCCCAGACGCCCTGGCCGGGCTCGGCCCCGCCGCGGGTCTTCACGGCGACGGAGACGTCCTTGTAGCCGCCGAGGTCGGACTCGTTGGCGTCGATGAGCTCGGTCTTCCAGCCCACCCGCTCGGCGAAGCGCAGGTACATCCGCAGGAGGTCGCCGGCGAACAGCGCGGACTCCTCGCCGCCCTCGCCCGCCTTGACCTCCAGGATGACGTCCTTGTCGTCGTTGGGGTCGCGCGGCACGAGCAGCACCCGGAGCTCCTCCGTGAGCTCGTCACGGCGCGCCTCGGCGGTCTTCGCCTCGGCGTAGAAGTCCGGGTCCTCGGCGGCGAGCTCGCGGGCGGTGGCGATGTCCTCGCCCGCCAGCCGCCACGCGCGGTAGACGGTGACGATCGGCGTCAGCTCGGCGTAGCGCTTCGCGGCCTTGCGGGCGTTGGCCTGGTCGGCGTGGACCGCCGGGTCGGCGAGCCGCATCTCGAGGGCGGCGTGCTCGACGAGGAGCTCTTCGACTGCCTCGAACATCGGATGGGCCTACTTCCCGGGAGTGCGGTTGGGACGGGGATGCGAACGGCGCCGGCCCGGCGCCCCCGCGGTGGATGCGGGAGCGCCGAGACCGGCGCCGTGGAAGCGCTAGGCCTTGCCGCCGCTGAGCTTCTTGCCGAAGCGGGCCTCGAAGCGGGCCACGCGACCGCCGGTGTCCATGATCTTCTGCTTGCCGGTGTAGAACGGGTGGCAGGCGGAGCAGACCTCGGCGCGGATCTCGCCGCTGGTCTCGGTCGAGCGGGTCGTGAACTCGTTGCCGCAGGTGCAGGTGACCTTGGTCACGACGTACTCGGGGTGAACGTTGGGCTTCAAGGGAATCTCCTAGTGATCGGGAGGGGCCCGGGTCGGCGGCAGGCAGCCGCACGTGAACCGGGACCGACGGACCAGTGTGCCAGCACCGGCCGCATCTTCCCAAACCGGGAGCCGGGTGCGGCTATTCCCGCGGGCCGCCCCCGGCCGGGGCCCGGACGCCCGAGGCGGCCGGGGCGCTCGGGGTGGTGTCGGCCGGGTTGGACGGCTGGACGCTGACGACCGCCTCCGGCACCCCCGTGTCGGCCTGCAGGGAGGCCCACAGCAGCCCGGCCTGGGGCGTGCGCGGAACCACCCGGTTGGGGTCCACGGGGGCGGTCACGACCGGCAGGGTGACCATCGTCAGCTGGGCGGGGCCGATGCCCTTGAGCGTGTTCGCGAGGCCCACCAGGGCGCTGACCGAGGCGAGGTCGGAGTCGGTCGTCATGGCACTGGTGAGCTTGTCCGCCAGCGACCACAGCCGGGCCGGGTTGGAGGTGACCCCGACCGTGCCCACCTGCTCCATGATCGACCGCACCATCTGCTGCTGGAGCTCGATCCGGCCGAGGTCGCTGCCGTTGCCCACGCCGTGCCGGGTGCGGACGAAGGCCAGCGCCTCGGCCCCGGCCAGGTGGTGGTGGCCGGGCGCCAGGTGCAGGCCGCTGTCCCGGTCGGAGATGGCGACGGTGGTGGTGACGTCCACACCGCCGATCGCGTCGACCAGCCTGGCGAACCCGGCGAAGTCGATCTCGACGAAGTGGTCCATCCGCAGGCCGGTCAGCTTCTCCGCGGTCTTCACCGCGCACGCGGGGCCGCCGACCTCGTACGCCGAGTTGAACATCGCGCTGCGCACGGCCGCCACGGGGGTTCCCTCGGGGGACGTGCAGGCGGGCCGGGCGACCAGGGTGTCCCGCGGGATGCTGACCACCGACGCGGCGCTGTGCTCGCGGTTGACGTGCACGACCATGGCGGTGTCCGAGCGGGCGCCGTCGCCGACCGCGCCGCCGGCCAGCGAGCCGTTCGCGCCGGCCCGGGAGTCCGAGCCGAGCACCAGCAGGTTGAAGGCGCCGCCGACGGAGGCGGGCGGGCGTCCGGTGCCGAGCTGGGTGTCGATGTCGACGCTGCGGATGTTGCCGTTGAGCTTCCAGTAGGCGTAGCCGGCCGCGCCGGCGCCGATCAGCAGCAGTCCGACCGCCGAGAACACCGCGATCCGCAGGACGCGGCGGCGCCTGCTGCGGGGCTTCGGCTTGTCGGTCATTTCATCCCATTTCTCTCGAACGGGTCATTCGAGCATAAGGGAATCCCCCGACCGCCGACCGGTGGACGGCCGGCGCCCGCCGCGGCACCGGAAAACGGGTGGGCCCCGGACCGCCGAAGCGGTCCGGGGCCCACCCGGGGACGAGCCCTGTCAGTCGCCGGAACCGGGAGTGGTCTTGGCGATCTGCATCAGGAACTCGGCGTTGCTCTTGGTCTGCTTCATCTTGTCGAGGAGCAGCTCGATGGCCTGCTGCGAGTCCAGCGCGTGCAGCACCCGGCGGAGCTTCCAGGTGACCGCCAGCTCCTCCTTGCCGAGCAGGATCTCCTCCTTGCGGGTGGAGGACGCGTCGACGTCCACCGCGGGGAAGATCCGCTTGTCGGAGAGCTTGCGGTCGAGCTTGAGCTCCATGTTGCCGGTGCCCTTGAACTCCTCGAAGACGACCTCGTCGGCGCGGGAGCCGGTCTCCACCAGGGCGGTGGCGAGGATCGTCAGCGAGCCGCCGTTCTCGATGTTGCGCGCGGCACCGAAGAACTTCTTCGGCGGGTAGAGCGCGGTCGAGTCGACACCACCGGACAGGATGCGGCCGGAGGCGGGCGCGGCCAGGTTGTAGGCGCGGCCCAGGCGGGTGATGGAGTCGAGCAGGATCACCACGTCGTGGCCCAGCTCCACGAGGCGCTTGGCGCGCTCGATGGCGAGCTCGGCGACGACGGTGTGGTCCTCGGCCGGGCGGTCGAAGGTCGAGGAGATGACCTCGCCCTTCACCGACCGCTGCATGTCGGTGACCTCCTCCGGACGCTCGTCGACCAGGACGACCATCAGGTGGCACTCGGGGTTGTTGTGGGTGATCGCGTTGGCGATCGCCTGCATGATCATCGTCTTGCCGGTCTTCGGCGGGGCGACGATCAGACCGCGCTGGCCCTTGCCGATCGGCGACACCAGGTCGATGATCCGGGTCGTCAGCACGCCCGGGTCGGTCTCCAGGCGCAGCCGCTCCTGCGGGTAGAGCGGGGTCAGCTTGCCGAACTCGGGACGGTTCCGGGAACCCTCCGAGTCCATGCCGTTGATCGAGTCGAGGCGCACCATCGCGTTGAACTTCTCGCGGCGCTCGCCGTCGCGGGGCTGGCGCACCGCACCGGTGATGGCGTCGCCCTTGCGCAGGCCGTGCTTGCGCACCTGGGCGAGCGAGACGTAGACGTCGTTCTGGCCCGGCAGGTAGCCGGAGGTCCGCACGAACGCGTAGTTGTCGAGGATGTCGAGGATGCCCGCGACGGGGATCAGGACGTCGTCCTCGCCGATCTGCGGCTCGGGGGCGCCGGTGTCGAAGCCCTCGCGACGGCCGCTGCCGCTGCCGCTGCTGCCACGGCCCCGGCGGTCGCGGTAACGACCGCGGCGGCCGCGGCGGCCGTCGCCGAACTCGTCGTCGTCGTAGCCGCCGGCCTGCGGCTGCTGGCCCTGCCCGGCGGTCTGGCCGCCCTGGCGGGGGGCCTGCTCCTGCTGGGTGCCGGCCTGCTGCTGCGGCTGGCCGCCGCCCTGACCGCCCTGGCCGCCGCCCTGGCCGCCCTGGCGCTCGGCCCGGTCGCGGTCACGGCGGTTGCGGCGGTCACGGCGGGACTCGCGCGAGTCGGCGTCCTGGGCCTCGACGGCCTCGGTGCGCTCGCCCACGTCGCGGCGGTCACGGCGGTCACGGCGGTCACGGCGCTCGGTACGGCCCTCGCCGTCGAACGTGCGCGGCTCGGCCGTCCTGGCCTCGGAACGGGTCTCGGCCTTGGCCTCGGCGACGACCGCGCCGGCCGACTCGGCGGCCTCGGCGACGGGGGCACCCGCGGCGGAGGTCGCACGGCGACGGGTGCGCTCGGCGCGGGCCGGAGCGGCCTCCGCGGCGGCCTGGACCGGGATGTCGATCTGGGCCTGCGGCTGCTCCTCGGCGGCCGCGGCCGCGGCGGGAGCGGTACGGGTGCGGCGGGCCGGCTTCTCCGCGGCGGCCGGGGCGGCGGCGGGCGCCTCCTCGACCGGGGCGGCCTTGGCGGCGGCGCGCTTGGCGGCCGGAGCGGGCGCCGCGGCGCCGGCGAGCAGCGGGTCTCCGCCGCTCTTCTCCTTGATCGCCTCGATGAGCTGGCTCTTGCGCAGCCGTCCGGTTCCGCTGATACCGAGGCCCGTGGCGAGCTTCTGAAGCTCGGCCAGGACCAGGCCGTCGAGGCCTGCGGCAGCGCTGCGACGGCGCTTGGCCGGGGCCGCGGGGGCGGCGGCTGCGTCCGACGCTTCGGCGTCCGGGCGCGCGCCCATCAGATCGGTGGTGTCGCTCACTAAGGGTCCTTCCCTGGAGCGGACGTCGGCCTGTCTGGCTCGGCGACCGGTTGTGCTGTCCTGACCAACGCCGAATCACGCTGGTCCGAGGCGGTTGTCCCCCGAAAGGACCAGCCGATCGGGAGAAGCTGCGATGTGCGGTGCACTGTGGTGCGAATCGGCGCGGTGGGCCGGTCTCGTGCCGGCCTCGCTGCCTGTTGTGGTTCCCGGGCCCCCGCCGCGTGGCGGTACCTCGGGCTCCGCCCGCCCGTGCCTCAGTCCGGAGGCCGCGGGTGGGAGTCAGGTGCCGTCACGGCTTCGGGATGCGCCGCAGTCGCGCAGGCAGGCTGCGTACGCGCCGTGGTGGGCTCCCGGAAAATCGTGGTCCCGTCCTTCCGGACCCTGCAGGTGCGAACACTGCGAACCTGAAGGGGCGGGATCGGGACGTGGCGCACCGAGCCCCGGAGGGCACCTGGTGCAGCATTGAGGTTAACACTACCGACCCCCTGACACATTCCCCAGCCCAGTTCCTGTCAATCGTGTCCGTCCCCGCGGGTCCGTCCGCATCCCGTTTCCGCTCACACGTCGAGCGGCAGGACGCAGGCGCCGGTGCGGTCCAACTCCAGCCGGTGCGCGGCGAACTCGGGCCCGGCGAGACCGAGGACCTTGTCGGCGCCCGCCTCGTCGGAGAGGGCCAGCACGGTGGGGCCGGCACCGGAGATGACGGCGGGCACCCCCTGCGCGCGCAGCGCGGCCACGAGGGCGGCGCTGTCGGGCATCGCGGAGGCCCGGTAGTCCTGGTGGAGGCGGTCCTCGGTGGCGGTCAGCAGCAGCTCGGGACGGCGGGTGAGGGCTTCCACGAGCAGGGCCGCCCGACCGGCGTTGACCGCGGCGTCGGACAGCGGGACGGTCTTGGGCAGCAGGCCGCGGGCGGTCGCGGTGAGCACCTCGGTCGCGGGCACGAAGACGACCGGGACGACCCGGTCGGAGGGGTCCAGCACGATGGTGTGCGCGCCGTCCTCGGCCGTCCAGGCCACCGTGAAGTTGCCCCGCAGGCAGGCGGCGACGTTGTCCGGGTGGCCCTCGATCTCGGAGGCCAGGGCGAGCAGCGCGTCGTCGTCCAGCGCGGAGCTGCCGCCGATGGTGACGGCGCGGGCGGCGACGATGCCGGCGCAGATCGCGGCGGAGGAGGAGCCGAGGCCGCGGCCGTGCGGTATGCGGTTGGCGCAGACGACCTCCAGGCCGCGCGGCTGTCCGCCGAGCCGGTCGAAGGCCGCCCGCATCGAGCGGACGACCAGGTGGCGCTCGTCACGTGCGAGGTTGTCGGCGCCCTCGCCCGCGATGTCGACGGAGAGCCCGGAGTCGGCGACCCGGACGACGATGTCGTCGTAGAGACCCAGGGCGAGTCCGAAGGCGTCGAAGCCGGGGCCGAGGTTGGCGCTGGTCGCGGGGACCCGGACCCGGACGGCGGCGGCACGGAACGCAGGACCGGCCATGCGGTGGACTCTCCTGGGGAGTGAGGGCTGCCCGGTGGGGTGGGGCCAGCGGTGGTACGGCTGCGGAGCCTGGACTGCAGGACCCGGCGGAGCGGGAGAGCACGCGTCCACGCGTGTCCCGTCGGAACCAGCCTATCGAAGAGAGGTTCCACAGCGGTACACCCCGCTCCCCATTGATCCGCCGTGTTGCCGTTTCCGGCCGAAAACGGCGGGGAAATGGGCGGGGAAATCGCGGATGAATCAACACGTACGTGTCATCCACGCACAACGGCGGGCCGACCCCCGAAAGGGTCGGCCCGCCGTGTCGGGCGGCTCCGCGGCCGTCAGTCGAGCAGTCCGAGGCGCTGGGCGGCGGCGTACGCGTCGACCGGCACGATCTCCGGGCGCTGCGGCGCACCGGCGACCGCCCAGTCCGGGTCCTTGAGGCCGTTGCCGGTGACGGTGCAGACGATGCGCTGGCCCGGGTCGACCAGCCCGGCCTCCGCCTTGGCCAGCAGGCCGGCCACGCCGGCCGCCGAGGACGGCTCGACGAACACGCCCTCCTGCGACGCCAACAGGCGGTAGGCGGTCAGGATCTGACGGTCCGTGACCTTGTCGATCAGGCCGCCGGAGTCGTCCCGCGCGGCGAGCGCGAAGTCCCAGGAGGCCGGGTTGCCGATGCGGATGGCGGTCGCCAGGGTCTCCGGCTTGAGCACCGGGGCACCGTCGACGATCGGGGCCGCCCCGGCCGCCTGGAAACCCCACATCCGCGGCTTGCGGGCGGACATGCCGTCCGCGGCGTACTCCCGGTAGCCCTTCCAGTACGCGGTGATGTTGCCCGCGTTGCCGACCGGCAGGACGTGGATGTCGGGGGCGTCGCCGAGCATGTCGACGATCTCGAAGGCCGCGGTCTTCTGGCCCTCGATGCGCACCGGGTTGACCGAATTGACCAGCGCCACCGGGTACTTCTCGGACAGCTCACGGGCGAGCGTGAGGCAGTCGTCGAAGTTTCCGTCCACCTGGAGGATCTTCGCGCCGTGGATGATGGCCTGGCCCATCTTGCCGAGCGCGATCTTGCCCTGCGGCACCAGCACCGCCGGCACCATGCCCGCGCGCACCGCGTACGCGGCGGCCGAGGCGGAGGTGTTGCCGGTGGAGGCGCAGATGACGGCCTGGGCGCCGTCCTCCTTCGCCTTCGAGATGGCCATCGTCATGCCGCGGTCCTTGAAGGACCCGGTCGGGTTGGCGCCCTCGACCTTGAGGTAGACGTCGCAGCCGGTGCGCTCGGACAGCACCCGGGCCGGGACGAGCGGCGTGCCGCCCTCCAGCAGGGTGACCACGGGCGTCGCGTCGCTGACCGGCAGCCGGTCGCGGTACTCCTCGATGAGGCCGCGCCACTGCTGCGTGTGGGCGCCTCTGGCGATGACGGCATTCATGATCGATTACTCCCCTTCGACCCGCATGATGCTGGCCACGTCACGCACGCTGTCCAGCGCGCGCAGCTTGTCGACCGTCGCCGACAGCGCGGCGTCGGTGGCGCGGTGGGTGACCACGACGAGCGAGGCGTCGCCGTCGCGGCCCTGCTGCCGCACGGTGTCGATCGACACGCCGTGCTCGGCGAAGACCGACGCGACCTGGGCGAGCACGCCCGCACGGTCGTCCACGTCGAGGCTGACGTGGTACCGGGTGACGACCTCGTCCATCGGCTTGGCCGGCAGCCGGGTGTACACGGAGTCGCCGGGGCCGGTCGCGCCGTTGATCCGGTTGCGGCAGACCGCGACGAGGTCGCCGAGCACTGCGGAGGCGGTCGGCGCGCCACCGGCACCCGGCCCGTAGAACATCAGCCGGCCGGCGGCCTCGGACTCCACGAACACCGCGTTGTACGCCTCGCGGACCGAGGCCAGCGGGTGGCTCAGCGGGATCATCGCCGGGTGCACGCGGGCGGTCACCGACGCGCCGTCGGCGGCCCGCTCGCAGATCGCCAGCAGCTTGACCACGCAGCCCATCTGCTTCGCGGACGCGATGTCGGCCGCGGTGACCTCGGTGATGCCCTCGCGGTACACCTCCGCGGCGGTCACCCGGGTGTGGAAGGCGATGCCGGCCAGGATCGCGGCCTTCGCGGCGGCGTCGAAGCCCTCGACGTCGGCGGTCGGGTCGGCCTCGGCGTACCCGAGCGCGGTGGCCTCCTCCAGGGCCTCGGAGTACCCGGCGCCGGAGGAGTCCATCTTGTCGAGGATGAAGTTGGTGGTGCCGTTGACGATGCCCAGCACCCGGTTGACCTTGTCGCCGGCCAGCGACTCGCGCAGCGGCCGGATCAGCGGGATCGCCCCGGCCACGGCGGCCTCGTAGTAGAGGTCGACGCCCGCCGCGGAGGCCTTCTCGTGCAGCTCGGCGCCGTCCTGGGCGAGCAGCGCCTTGTTGGCGGAGACCACCGAGGCGCCGTTCGCGAAGGCGGAGAGGATGTGCTGTTTGGACGGCTCGATGCCGCCGACCACCTCGATCACCACGTCGATGTCGCCGCGGCCGACCAGGGCCTCCGCGTCGGTGGTGATCAGGTGCTCGGGCACCCCGGGCCGCGGGCGGCCGGCCCGGCGCACGGCGATGCCCGCCAGCTCGACCGGTGCACCGATCCGCGCGGCGAGGTCGTCGGCCGTCGTCGTCATGATGCGCGCCACCTCGGAGCCCACCACACCACAGCCCAGCAACGCCACCTTCAGCGGGCGCGTACGCATCATCCGACTCCGCTCTGCATTCTCGGTCTCCCTCGGGCAATTCCCGATGCCCGACGGTATTCGGTCTCCACCAGTCTCCGGGACTTTCCGCACAGATCTACGGCCGGTCCACGTTCTGAGACAAGAATTTCGTCAGCCGATATCGAGGCGCAGGAGATCCTCCTCCGTCTCGCGCCTGACGATGACCCGGGCCGATCCGTCCACGACGGCGACCACGGGAGGCTTGAGGGCGTGGTTGTAGTTGCTCGCCATCGAGCGGCAGTACGCACCGGTCGCCGGCACCGCGATCAGGTCGCCCGGCACCAGGTCGGCGGGCAGGAACGCGTCCTTCACGACGATGTCGCCCGACTCGCAGTGCTTGCCCACCACGCGGGCCAGCATCGGCTCGGCCTCGCTCGTCCGCGAGACCAGCGCGACGGAGTAGGCGGCGTCGTACAGCGCGGTGCGGATGTTGTCCGACATGCCGCCGTCCACGCTGACGTACGTGCGCAGGCCCTCCAGCGGCTTGACCGTGCCCACCTCGTACAGCGTGAACGTGGTCGGGCCGACGACCGCCCGGCCCGGCTCCACCGACAGCCGCGGCGGCGTGAGGCCGGCGCCGGCGCACTCGCGGCGGACGATCTCCGCCAGCGAGGCCGCGATCTCGGCCGGCTCGCGCGGGTCGTCGTCGCTCGTGTACGCGATGCCCAGGCCACCGCCCAGGTCGATCTCCGGCAGCTCGACGCCGTGCTCGTCCCGGACCTCGGCGAGCAGCCCCACCACCCGGCGGGCCGCCACCTCGAACCCCGCCGTGTCGAAGATCTGCGAGCCGATGTGGGAGTGGATGCCGCGCAGCTCCAGCGTCTCCGGGTGCGCCAGCACCCGGCGGACGGCCTCCGCCGCGGCACCGCCGCTCAGCGACAGCCCGAACTTCTGGTCCTCGTGCGCGGTGGCGATGAACTCGTGGGTGTGCGCCTCGACGCCCACCGTCACCCGGATCAGCACCGGCTGCCGCACGCCCTGCCGCTCGGCGACGACGGCCAGCCGCTCGATCTCCTCGTACGAGTCGACGACGACGTGGCCGACGCCCGCCTTCACCGCCTGCTCCAGCTCCGACACCGACTTGTTGTTGCCGTGCAGCGCCAGGCGCTCGCCCGGCATGCCCGCCGCCAGCGCCACGGCCAGCTCGCCGCCGCTGCACACGTCGAGGTTGAGGCCCTCCTCGCGCAGCCAGCGGACGACCGCCTTGGAGAGGAACGCCTTGCCGGCGTAGTAGACGTCCGCGTCCGCACCGAAGGCGTCCCGCCAGGCGCGGGCCCGGGCGCGGAAGTCCGCCTCGTCCATGACGTAGACCGGCGTGCCGAACTCCGCCGCCAGCTCCTTCACGTCGAGGCCGCCGACGGTGACCGCACCGTCGGCGCCGCGGGCGACGGTGCGCGACCACACCTTGGGGTCGAGCGCGTTCAGGTCGGCCGGCGGGGCCTGGTAGTGGCCCTCGGGCAGGACGTCACCGTGGCGCGGGCCGGCGGGGTGGGCGGAGCGGCTCATCTGTGGTTACTTCCTTGGCTTATGGCGAGGGGCGGTGAGCGGTCTCCGTCGACCGTCCACCGCCCCCTCCGTGCGCTTGGGGGTCGTACTTACATCCGCTCGGGCGAGGAGACGCCCAGCAGCGTCAGCCCGTTGGCGATCACCGTGCGCGTGGCGTCGGCGAGCCAGAGGCGCGCGTGCGTGAGGTCGGTGACCTCCTCGTCGCCCTTGGGCAGGATCTGGCAGTGGTCGTAGAACCGGTGGTACTCCCGGGCGAGCTTCTCCAGGTACACCGCCACCCGGTGCGGCTCGCGCAGTTCGCCGGCCGAGGCCAGCACCCGCGGGAACTCGCCGAGCTGGCCGAGCAGCACGGACTCCCACTCGGTGGAGAGCAGCTCGGGTTTGAAGTCCGCGCTGCGGACGATGCCCTTCTCGGCGGCGTTGCGCTGCACCGAGCACATCCGGGCGTGCGCGTACTGCACGTAGAAGACCGGGTTCTCGCTGGACCGGCTGGTCACCAGGTCGATGTCGATCGTGATGGTGGAGTCGGTCGAGGAGCGGGCCAGCATGTAGCGGGCGGCGTCCACGCCGATCCAGTCGACGACGTCGTCGATCGTGATGATGTTGCCGGCCCGCTTGGACAGCCGGACCTCCTGGCCGTCACGGACCATCTTGACGAACTGGCCGATCTTGACCTCGATGTTGCGGTCCATGTCGTCGCCGGCGCAGGCCGCGATGGCCTTGAGGCGGTTGACGTAGCCGTGGTGGTCCGCGCCCAGCATGTAGACGGAGACCTCGGAACCGCGGTCCCGCTTGCTCAGGTAGTAGGCGGCGTCGGCGGCGAAGTACGTCGTCTCGCCGTCGGCCTTGATGAGGACGCGGTCCTTGTCGTCGCCGAAGTCCGTGGTGCGCAGCCAGATCGCGCCGTCCCGGTCGAAGACGTGGCCCTGCTCGCGCAGCCGGTCGATGGCCTTCTCGACGGCGCCCGAGTCGTGCAGGCTCTGCTCGGAGAAGTAGGTGTCGTACTGCACCCCGAACTCGTCCATCGACCGCTTGATCTCCGCGACCATGAGCCGGAGGCCCTCGGTGCGGAAGACCGTCAGCTGCTCGTCCTCGGGCAGGTCGAGGACGCCGGGGACACCGTCGGTGATCGCCTTCGCGATGTCGCCGATGTACTCGCCGACGTAGCCGTCCTGCGGCACCTCGCGGCCGTTCGCGGCGGCCTGCAGCGAGGCGGCGAACTTGGTGATCTGCACGCCCGCGTCGTTGAGGTAGTACTCGGTGGAGACCTCGGCGCCGGTGGCCTTGAGCACCCGCGCCAGCGAGTCGCCGACGGCCGCCCAGCGGACGCCGCCGATGTGGATCGGGCCGGTCGGGTTGGCCGAGACGAACTCCAGGTTGATCCGCAGGCCCTTGAGCGCCTCGTTGCGGCCGTACGCCTCGCCGGCCTCGACGATCATGCGGGCCAGCTCGCCCTGGGTCGCGGCGTCCAGGGTGATGTTGAGGAAGCCCGGGCCGGCGATGTCGACCCCGGCCACACCGGTGATCCCGCGCAGGCGGTCGGCGACGAGCTCCGCCACGGCTCGCGGCGGCCGGCCGGCCGGCTTCGCGAGCTGGAGGGCCACGTTGGTGGCGTAGTCGCCGTGGTCCCTGTTCTTGGGCCGCTCGATCGTCACGTGCTCGGGCACGGCGACGGCCAGCTCGCCCGCCTCGACGGCGGCGCTCACTGCGGCCTGGACTGCCTGGGAAAGCTCTGCGGGTGTCACGACGCCAAGCGTAGGCGAGACGGGGTGCCCGACCGCCACCCGGTTTACCCGTTGAGACGCGTTGCACCGGTGAGGGGCACCGTCAAGCCCGATCTGTTCGCCGAGAGCGGAATTCCACCGACCGTTCCACCGGCCCGGCGTCGACCCGGCCCGACCCGGCCGCGCCTGCGGCTGTGTCTGTGCCTGCGGGCATCAGCCTCCGCACCAGCGTCACGAGGTCGGCCGGCTCGAACGGCTTCGCCAGGTAGCCGTCGACCCCGACCGACTCCCCCCGGTCGAGATCCGCCGGGGTGCACGCGCTCACGATCGCGATCGGCAGCGCCGACGTCTCGGGCGCCGCCCGCAGCCGGGCCGCCGTCCGCAGCCCGTCGAGCCGCGGCATCATGACGTCCAGCGTCACCACGTCCGGGCGCACCCGGCGGACGACCTCCAGGCACTCGGCGCCGTCGGCGGCGGTGACCACCTCGAAGCCCTCTAGCTCCAGGTTCACTCTGATCAGCTGGCGGATCACCTCGCTGTCGTCCACCACGAGGACCCGCCCGGACGTTCCCGGCACATCACCGAGGGTAGCCGCGCCCCCACCGCCGCGTCCGGCCTTTGCCCGTTTCCGCCGCCGGCGGCCCGCCGCCCACCGCGCCGCCGACCGCGCAAACCCTTGCACGGATCACGCCCCGGGCCTGGTAGTGTTCTCCACGTCGCAGCAAGTCGCGACGGCCGACAGGCCCCCGTAGCTCAGGGGATAGAGCACCGCCCTCCGGAGGCGGGTGCGTAGGTTCGAATCCTACCGGGGGCACTTCGAAGGAAGTGCAAGTGAGGCTCAGATCGGCGGAGTTGATCCGCAGATCTGAGCCTTCGTCGTTTTCCGGCCGGGGCCGGTCGTCCCGGCCCGTGCTCCTCGGCCGCCGGCCCGGGTGACGGTCCGCCAGCCCGCACGCGCGGATGCCGCGCCGGGCCGGGGTCAGCCGCGGGGGGTGCGGACGCCGAGTTCGTAGGAGAGCCGGCAGTGGTCGGCGGCGAGCACGATGTCGGCGGTCTCGACGGGGAGGTCGCCGGCCCAGTGGGTGCGCTCGACGGCGAGGACGGTGGCGCCGAGGGGGATGCCGAGCGGTACCGACTCGGCCTCCAGGACGGGCCGGGCGGTGACGTCCTCGGTGACCCGGGTGACGGTGAGGCCGATCAGGGCCATGCGCTCGACGACGCCGCGGCCGGCGAGCGGCCCGAGCTCGGGGAGGGCCGCGGTGGTGCCGCCGGTCAGGGCGAGCGGCTCCCAGCTGGTGGAGAGCCGGGCGGGGCCGTCCCCGGCCGCCCTGACGTACTGGGTCTGCATGATCGGGTCGCCCTCGGAGATCCGGAGGCGGTCGGCGAGCCCGCGCGTCGCGTAGGACTTCTGCGAGTCGTGCGTCCAGGGCGGGCCGCCCTCCGCGGTGCCGTCGGCGGCGAACGGGCTGCCGGCGGCGTCGTGGCGTTCGCGCGGGATCCGGGCCGGGGCCGGGCGGAACCGGACGTACGTGCCCGAGCCGGGGCGCCCCTCGGTGAGTCCTTCGGCGGCGAGCACGCGGAGGGCCTGGCGGACCGGCTGCTCGGAGACCTCGTGGTCACGGCCGAGCTCGGCGATGCTCGGCAGCCGCGAGCCGGGGGTGTAGTCGCCGGACAGGATCCGCGCCCGCAGCACGTCGGCCAGCCTCAGGTAGGCCGGTCGCCCCAGTTCGCCCACGTCGACCCCCATCTCTCGGTTCCTCCGATCAGCTTGACAATCCCGCTCCCGAGCTTTCAAGCTCGTATTCGAGATGTACCGAACGTAGCGGGACGTGAGCGCAGAGATATCGGAGGGGTGCGGCCGCATGATGTGGATCGCCCGTTTTCCCGGGGTGCCCGAGACCGTACGGGCCGCGCGCCGGATGGCCCGTGAGGCACTCCGGCCCTTCCCGCAGGCGGACGACGCCGAGCTGATCGTCTCCGAGCTGGCCACCAACGCCATCGTGCACAGCCGGTCCGGCGCGGCCGGTGCGCTCTGGATCGAGCTGCGGTGGCGGCGGGTCACCGCCCGGATCGCCGTGACGGACGACGGCCCGCTCGACGGCGAGCCGACGTACCGCTCGCCGGAGGAGCTGACGGACTTCGGGCGGGGCCTGACGATCGTCGACGCGCTGGCCGACCGGTGGGGTGCGAGCGGCGAGGCCGGCGGGCGGCGCACCGTGTGGGCCGAGCTGGGTCCCGCGGCGGGGCCGGCCGCGCCGCACCGGGCGTGGTCCGGCGGCCGGTCCGCAGCGCCCGGCGTGTCCGGCGTCCCGGTCTGCGGCGACGGGCCCGCGCTCCCCCGGCCGCGGCCCGCCGTCCCGGCCGGCGTGCCCGCGCCCGCGCCCGCTCCCGTGCGGCGGCCGGGGCCGGCCGTCAGGCGGTGCCCGTGACGGCCTGGCGGTAGAGGCCGGCCAGGGCCGCGCCGAAGTAGGCGGTGTAGGAGACGTCGGGGGTGTCGCCGCCCTCCTGGTGGCCGCCGATCACGCCGATCACCTCGCCCGTCCGGGTGCTGACCCAGGGGCCGCCGCTGGTGCCGCCGGGGTACCCCGGGCATTCGATGCGGCGCTGGGTCGCGGAGTACGCGGTGACGGCGTTCGTGCAGAGCAGGGGCGCCTCGCTGCGGGAGGGGTAGCCGTAGAGCCGGACGGTCCGGGTGAGGGTGTCGTCCAGGCCGAGGGCGTTGCCGCCGACGACGTCCTCGATGCGGTGCCCGCCGTTCGGGGCGATCCGCAGCACGGCGAAGTCCTCGTCAGGATCGCGGGCGGCGGACCATCCGGCGGTCGTGAAGATCCGGGTGACCTTCCAGCTGCCGTACGGGGCGGCGCCGTCGCGGTAGCCGGGGACGAAGAGCAGCCCGTCGGTGGTGCCGACGCAGTGCGCGGCCGTGACGACCAGGTCGCGGGTGGGGCTCTGCAGGACGCTCGCCGAGCAGAAGTGACGGCCGGGCCCGACGCCGCCGGTGAACAGCGCACCCACCCGGGCCGCACTGCCGTCGGCCGGGGCGACGGCGGTCGTGCCGAGCGTGGTCCGGGCGGACGCCACCGCGCCCACCGGCACCCCGACCAGCGACAGTCCCAGGGTGTTGGCGCCGATCAGCAGCAGCACCGCCAGGAGGAGGAGGGTGCGGCCGACGGCCGGCGGCAGGGCGCGGCGCGGCATCCGGTCACGGCTCATCGGCGGTACCCCTCCTGGCCACGGGCGGTCGTGGGCCCAGCCTGCTCGACGGGGCCGACCGTCAGGTGATCACCGGATGGGAACCCGGTGAGAATCCGTACACGATCCCGTTCCCGGTGGGTCGGCGTCCAGCGCGCGCGACGGGCGTGTCGTCGGCGGCGCGCGCCGGGCGGGTCCGGCACCGCCCGCGCCGCTGCTGTGCGACGGGCGCGGGTGGTGCAGGCGGTGCGCGGCGGGCAGCGGGCAGCGGGCGGCGGGCGGCGTCAGGGGGTTTCGGGGGACGCCCCCGCGGCGGCGGCCCTGGACGGGGTCTCCGCTCCCGCGTCGGCGGCCTCACCGGGCGCCGGCCTGTGGTCGATCATGAAGAAGGCGATCACGGAGGCAGCCAGCAGGATGCCCATCGCGACCGTCGTCGCGACCGCGTAGCCGTGCACCGCGCCCTCGTTGACGACGAGCGGATCCGCGGCGTCGCGGCCCACCAGCCAGGAGGCGGTGACGCTGGCGGCGATGGTGTTGAGCAGCGCCGTGCCGATCGAACCGCCCACCTGCTGGGCACTGTTGATGATGGCGGAGGCCGCGCCCGTCTCGTGCGGGGCGACCCCGAGGGTGGAGAGGCTCATCGACGGCATGAAGACCAGGCCCATGCCCAGGCCGAGCAGGATCTCGGCGGGCAGCACCATGCCGACGTACGGGCTGTCGACCTTCATCTGGGTCAGCCAGGCCATGCCGCCCGCCGCCAGCAGGAGGCCGGGCACGACGAGGGTCCGCGTGGGCACCCGCGTCATGAGGCGGGCCGCGATGCCGGTGGCACTGATGACGATCGCGGCGGTCATCGGCAGGAAGGAGACGCCCGCCATGATCGGGGAGTACCCCTTCACGACCTGCATGTAGTAGGTGAGGAAGAGGAACAGGCCGAACATGCCGATCACCG
Source organism: Kitasatospora sp. NE20-6 (assembly GCF_045862635.1). Classification (NCBI taxonomy): domain Bacteria; kingdom Bacillati; phylum Actinomycetota; class Actinomycetes; order Kitasatosporales; family Streptomycetaceae; genus Kitasatospora; species Kitasatospora sp. NE20-6. The sequence continues at coordinate 62,758 of NZ_BPRL01000038.1, read as the reverse complement.
CCAGGCCGACGGCGATCGCTCCGCCGCCGCGGTTGCGGTCGGCGACGATGTGCAGCGGCAGCAGCGGGTGCGTGGTGCGGCGCTCGAAGAGCACGAAGACGAGGAGCAGGACGGCGCCGCCGATGAGGCAGGTCAGCACCAGCCAGTCGCCCCAGCCGCGGCTGACGGCCTCCGAGGTGCCGAAGACGATCGCGAGCAGGCCGCCGCAGCCGAGGACGGCGCCGGGCAGGTCGAGCCTGATCCTCCGGCCCTTCTCGATGTGGTCGCGCTTGAGCAGGTAGAACGCGGCGACGGCGGCGCCCAGGGCGATCGGGATGTTGACGAAGAGGCACCAGCGCCAGTTCAGGTACTCGGTGAGCAGGCCGCCCATGATCAGGCCGATGGCGGCGCCGCCGCCCGCGAGTGCGCCGAAGATGCCGAACGCGGTCGCGCGCTCCCGCGGGTCGGAGAAGGTGTTGGAGAGCAGCGAGAGGGCGGAGGGCGCGAGCACCGCGCCGAAGGCGCCCTGCAGGGCGCGGGCCCCGAACAGCATCCACGGTTCGGTGGCGAAGCCGCCGATCGCCGAGGCGAGGGCGAAGCCGATCAGGCCGACGGTGAAGGTGCGTTTGCGGCCGTAGAGGTCGCCGATGCGGCCTCCGAGGAGGAGCAGGCCGCCGAACGCGAGGGTGTAGGCGGTGATCACCCACTGCCGGTTGGCGTCGGATATGCCGAGCGCCTTCTGGGCGGACGGCAGGGCGATGTTCACGATGGTCGCGTCGAGGACGATCATCAGCTGGGCGATGGCGATGACCGCCAGGGCCCACCAGCGGCGGGGGTCGACCGTTTCCTCGTCCTGTGCGTGCTGGAGGGACACCGGGGGCCGCCTTCCGGAGAGGATGGGGGAGGAGGGGCGCACGCAGCGCCTCCTCCAGACAAGCCCTCGGACCGCCCGACGGCAAGGCGGTTTGTGCAGAAATGTACGAATTGGGACTAAAGTCCTAAACCTGCCCGGTCCTGCGGCGGAACTCCGCCCTCCGCAGGACCGGATCCGCGGCCCCGGCGCCCGTCAGAGCGCGGAGAGCTCGGCGACCAGGTCGTCCAGGCCGAGCGAACCCTGCGAGAGGGCGGCCATGTGCCAGGCCTTGAGGTCGAACTCCTCACCGCGGGCCGTCGCCGCCGCCCGGGCGGCGGCCCGGCCGCGCAGCCAGGCGCGCTCGCCGAGCTTGTAGCCGATGGCCTGGCCGGGCATCCCCAGGTAGCGGACCAGCTCGCTGTCCAGGAAGTCGGCGGAGAGCCCGCAGTACAGGCCGAAGAACTCCCGTGCGTCGTCCGGGTGCATCGGCTCGCCGGGCCGGTACGGGGAGTCCGCGGGGAAGTCCAGGCCGGCGTGCATGCCGATGTCGACGATGACCCGCAGCACGCGCATCATCTGGGCGTTGAGGTAGCCGAGCCGGTGCCCCGCGTCCGTGAGGTAGCCGAGCTCGTCCATCAGCCGCTCCGCGTAGAGCGCCCAGCCCTCCAGGTTGGCGCTGACCGCGCCCAGGCTGACCTGGTAGGTGGAGAGCCGGTCGGCGATGTACGTCCACTGGGCGAGCTGCAGGTGATGGCCCGGGACGCCCTCGTGGTACCACGTCGACACGAGGTCCCACTCCGGGAACGACTCGCGGCCCAGCGTGGGCAGCCAGGTGCGGCCGGGACGGGAGAAGTCGAGCGACGGCTGGGTGTAGTAGGGCGCGGCGGCACTGCCGACCGGCGCGATTCTCGACTCCACGCGCAGCAGCGGCTCGGCAAGATCGAAGTGGGTGCCCTGGAGGTCGCCGATGGCCTGGTCCATCAGGCCCTGGAGGTAGGAGCGGGCGCTCTCCGCGCCCTCGATGGCGGGACCCTCGTTCTCCAGCCAGCGCATCGCCTCCATCGGGGTCGCGCCGGGCCGCACCTTCTCCGCCTCGGCGCGCATCTGCGCGTCCAGGTCGTGGAACTGCTCCCAGGCCCAGCCGTACGCCTCGTCGAGATCGAGCTCGGCGCCCGTCCAGTAGCTGACCCAGCGGGCGTACCGCTCCCGGCCGACCGTGTCGGAGGTGCCGGACGCCGCCGGACCGTACACGTCGCGCAGCCAGTCCCGCAGCGCGGCGAGCGCGCCGGACGCCTCGACCGCGACCGCGGTCAGCCGCTCGCGCAGCGACTCGGGGGCGTCCTGCACGAACGCGCCGAACCAGCCGCCCGGCGTTTCGCCCTCCAGCCACTCGGCGATCTGGCCGACCACCGTGGTGACCTGCCGCGGACCGGACAGCAGGCCGCGGTCCATGCCCTCGGCGAGGGTGCTGCGGTACTGCTCCAGGGCGGCGGGCACGCGGGCCAGGCGGCGGCCGACGAGCTCCCACTCCGCCTCGGTGCCGGTGGGCATGAGGGTGAAGACCTCACGGACGTCGTGCACGGGCGAGCCGAGGTTGCGCAGCGAGCGGAAGTCCTCGCCCGCCTCGTGGAGCGCGAGTTCGGCGGAGAGCCGTTCGCGCAGCAGACGGGCGCAGCGGCGTTCGGCGTCGTCGGCGGCGGCACCCGCGGCCTCGGCGGCGTCGAGCCGGGCGAGGGTCGTCCGGGCGAGGCCGACGATCGCCGCGCGGCCGGCCGGTGAGAGGTCGGTGATGCGGTCGTCATCCGGGTTGAGGCCGAGGTAGACCGCGGTCAGCGGGTCGAGTTCGGCGAGGGCGTGGACATAGGCGTCGGCAATACGGCGGGGGGTGGTGCCGTCGACGTCGAGGGTGATCGGTTCTTGGACCATTCGGCCATCCTGTCGCAGCGCCGGGCGATTTCAAGACCCTCAGGGCTGCCTCTCGCAGGTTTGACGGACGGTCGGACACGGGGGCCGCCGACCGCCCGGCGCCCCGACCCCGCGGTGTCACGGGGCCTGCCCGTGAGCACGCCCAACGTGTTGGCCGAGGACGGGCGGTGGACACCGCGTCCGCCCCGCGCGGACCGGCCGGCAGCGGCCCCGGACACCGGTTCCGGGCAGGGCCTAGGCTGGCGGGCATGGCAGTCAGAGACGTACCCGCGCGCGGTGCCGGACGGGCCTCGCGCTCCGTGGAGAACGGCGGCAGCGCGTCCGCCCCGCACGGCGGCGCGGCGGGGGACGACGGCGCGGCGGGCAGCGCCGCGGCGGGCGACAGCGGGACGGCGAGCGACAGCGGGACGGCCGGCGCTGCGGCGGGCGACGGCGCGGCGGGCGCGGACCGGCCGCGCAGGTCCGGGTACCGGCGGCTGACGGTGGAGCAGCGCCGCGAGCAGCTGATCTCGGTGGCGCTGGAGCTCTTCAGCACCCGGGCCCCCGAGGAGGTCGGACTGGACGACGTGGCGCAGGCCGCGGGTGCCTCCCGGCCGCTGGTGTACCGGTACTTCGCGGGCGGCAAGCAGCAGCTCTACGAGGCCGCGCTGCGGACCGCGGCCGACGAACTGAGCCGCCGGTTCCGGGTGTCGGGGGTGGGCACGCCCACCGAGCAGCTGGCCGAGGTGCTGGACGGCTACTTCGCGTTCGTGGCCGGACACGCCGCAGGCTACGGCGCGCTGCTCCGCGGCGGTTCGGTCGTGGAGACCGGGCGCACCACGTCGATCGTCGACGAGGTCCGCCGGATCGCGCTCCGCAAGACGCTGCGCCACCTCGGCGTGCGCTCGGCGGGGCCGCGGCTGACCCTGCTGGTGCGGGCCTGGATCTCGGTGGTCGAGGCGACCGCGCTGAGCTGGCTGGACGAGGGACGGCAGATCCCGCCGGAGTCCCTGCGGGACTGGCTCGTCGACGAGTTCGTGGCGATGAGCGCGGCGACGGCGGCCCACGACCCGCAGACCGCGGAGATGCTGGCCGGGCTGCTGGCGATGGAGCGCCCGGACGGGCCGGCGGGCCTGCTGGTCGCACGGCTGCGCGGCCTGCTGCCGGGGCCGGGCGACCGCCCGGACCCGGCGTGAGCCCGGGCACACCCCGAGGCACACCCCGAGGCACGGCGCGGCGGCCCCGCGCAGCGGACCACGCTCAGGCGGCCCACGCGCAGGCAGCCCGCGCTCAAGCGGCTCCGAACACCTGCCGCTGCCGGCCGAGCCGGTCGACGGCGAGTTCGACCACGTCGCCGGGCTGCAGGAACGCCGCACCGGGGTGGCCGAGGGTGACGCCCGCCGGGGTGCCGGTGACGACGACGTCGCCGGGCTCCAGCACCATGAACCGGCTGAGGTGGCGGACGATCTCCAGCACCGGGAAGATCATGTCGGCGGTGGAGCCGTCCTGCCGCAGCCGGCCGTTGACCCAGAGCCGCAGCCCGAGACGCTGCGGGTCGCCGACCTCGTCGGGGGTGACCAGCCAGGGGCCGAGCGGGGTGAAGGTCTCCGCCGCCTTGCCCTTGGCCCACTGGCCGCCGTGTTCGAGCTGGAAGGCCCGTTCGGTGACGTCGTTGACGGCGGCGTAGCCGGCGACGGCGGCGGCCGCCTCGGCGTCGGTCTCCAGGTAGCGGGCGGTGCGGCCGATCACGACGGCGAGCTCGGCCTCGTAATCGGTCTTGCGGCTGCCGCGCGGCACCAGCACCTCGTCGTACGGGCCGACGACCGTGTTGCCCGGCTTGAGGAAGACCACCGGCTCGGAGGGGATCGCGGCACCCGCCTCGGCCGCGTGGTCACGGTAGTTGAGGCCGATGCCGACGACCTTGCCGGGCCGGGCGACGGGCGCGCCGATCCGTACGCCGTCGAGGTCGATCCGCGGCAGCGTGCCGGAGGCGGCCAGGGCCGCAAGGTCTGCGGCGGCCGCCGGGCCGAGCCCGGCGAGGAACGCCCCGTCGATCTCGGGAACGCGGGCCGACAGGTCGTACGCGGCGCCGTCGGGTCCGAGAACGGCGGGCCGCTCGGAGCCCGCGGGGCCGACACGGAGGAACTTCACTGACCGTCACCGCCTTGTCTCGTGGCAGGTCGGCGGGGGTGCCGATCACCGGCCCGCGCTGTGCATCCGAGGTATATCAACGGCGCTCCCCGGCGAACCAGGGAGTGCGCGTGGGCGAGTTCCTCCGAAGTCGGCTCCGCGCGGCGGGGCCGGAATCGGGGGCCCGTACGGTTGACACCGCCGGACGCGGGGCCGGGGCGGGACGGCCTGCTCAGGTCTCGCGCTGCGGCCGGTACTCCTCCTCGGTCACCCCGAAGGTCCAGGCGACGCCGGCCCGGGCGGTGCGGGTGGAGGGCGGCACGCGCAGCCAGTAGGTGCGGAACGTGCCGTCCGGCTCGGCGGTGGAGTTGACCACCTCCACCATGACGACCGCCTCGTCGCCGGGCAGCTGGATCCGCCAGAGCACCCCGGTGTCGTCGCGGTGCACGGGCTCGGCCCCGGACTCGGCGAGATAGCGGTCGTACCCGTGGAACTCCAGCATCACGCGCCGCAGTTCGGCGTTCGCCTCGGTGCGGATCCGTTCGGCGGTCACCCCGGCCAGGTCGGCGAGGAAGTCGGCCGGCACCGGCATGCCGCGCCATGCGTGCAGGGCGAAACCGTCGGCGAAGGCCAGCGCCGGGCCGTCGGCGCGGTCGAGGCGGCCGGCCTCGTCGCGGTGCAGGGCGACCGGGCGCTCGGCGATCAGCACGACCCCCTCGTACGGCCACCACCAGCCGGTCTGCGCGGCGACCTCGGCCAGCGGGCCGAGGCCGCCGGGTCCGTCGGGTCCGTCGAGCGCGCCGGCCGCGTCGAAGGCGGCCAGCCAGGGTGCGTCGTGCTGGCCGAGCACGGCGTCGAGCAGGGCGAGGCGGGCGGTGGTGCGCTCCGCGGCGGCCCGGGTGCGGGCGTCCGTGCCGGCACCGGTCGGCGCCTCGGGGGCGAGCCGGTCGAGCACGGCCTCGCGGACCCGCCCGGCCAGGCCCTGGGTCTGCGGCAGGAGTTCGCCGCCGGTGAGTGCCCACAGCCCGGCCCAGCCCTGGGCCCCGATGCGCCCGTGGAGGGCGGTGCGGGCCTGCTCCCACGGGCGGGTGCGCACGGCGTCGCGGACGCTGACGGCGCCCTCGGCGTGCAGGTGCAGTGCGGCCCGCGCGGCCTCCAGCGGCGAGCCGTACCAGCGTACGAGGCCGGGTTCGGCGAGCCCGGCGGCCCGGTAGGCGGCGCGCACCGCCTGCTCGGTCCGGGGGCGGTCGGCGGGGCCGGTGGCCGCCGCGACGGCGCGCCAGCGGGCGGTCGCCGCGGCGGGGGCGTCCGGGGACGGCCCGTGCGGGTACGGCACGTCCTCCCCGGTGGCGGTCGGTGCGGTCACGGTCGCTGCGGTCGCGGTCGAAGTGGTCATGGTCGCTGCTCTCCTCGTCGTCCCGGCCGGTCAGTCCGCGACCACGCGGACGGAGCCCGGCACGTACTCGCGCTGCCGCACCACGCGGTGCCAGCCCTTGGGCAGCGGGATCGCGGCGTGTTCCTCGTGCACGACCCGGCCGCCCTCGGGCAGGTGCAGCCAGGCGGTGCCGAACGCGCCCGACTCCCGCCGCAGCGTGCCCGGGCCGACCACCGCGTGGGCGTGGCCGGTGACCTCGCCCAGGGCCAGCACCATCCGTCCGCGGGCGTCCCGCGGGAGCGGGACGAGGCCGGCCACGGCCTGCGGCACGGCGCTCTCCTCCACCGGCACGATCAGCACGTCACCCTGGCGGTACATCGGTCCTCCCCTGGTTCAGGACCGGCGGGTGCGCCGGCCTCGACGACACGAAAGCTAGGGCCGGGGTCCGACAGCCCGTCACCGGCACTCCCCTCGCTGCCGGGCCGTCGGTGGCGCCTGGTAGACAGGTGCCCGGCCGAGCGGACCTCCCCGGACCTCCCAGGAGCAGCGCATGACGATCAACAGCCACATCGAGCGGTTCCACGGGTTGCCCGTGGTCGATCTCCGCAACGCGCCGAAGGACGAGGACCGGCCCGCCGCGGACGCCGCCGCCTGGAAGATCGGGCTCGACTACGAGGACGAGCAGGGCTTCGACGACGCCTGGCAGTACTTCCTCGACACCGTCGACACCGCGCGGGTCACCGCCGTCGTCATCGGCAACTGGTCGTCGGACGAGCCGGACCGGCTCGAAGGACCGCTGCGCACGATCACCGGTTCGGCGGACCGGCTGCCCGCCCTGCGGGGGCTCTTCGTCGGTGACATCACCTACGAGGAGTGCGAGATCTCGTGGCTGCAGATGTGCGACATCACCCCGGTGTTCGAGGCGTTCCCGCTCCTGGAGGAGCTGGTCGTCCGCGGCGCGGGCGAGGACTGGGACGGCAACGGCGGCCTGGCCCTGACGCCGCTGCGGCACGAGCACCTGAAGGCGCTGCGCTTCGAGGCCGGCGGGCTGCCCGGGCACGTGGTGCGGGCGGTCGGCGCCTGCGACCTGCCCGCGCTGGAGCGCCTGCAGCTGTGGCTGGGCGTGGACAACTACGGCGGCGACTGGGCCTTGGACGACCTGGCGCCGTTCCTCACCGGCACCCGGCTGCCCGCGCTGCGCACGCTCGGCCTGCAGAACACCGTGCACCAGGACCGGGTCGCGGAGCTGGTCGCGCAGGCCCCGGTCGTCGCCCGGCTGGAGAGCCTCGACCTGTCGATGGGCGCGCTCACCGACGAGGGTGCCGCCGCCCTGCTGGACGGCCAGCCGCTGACCCATCTCGCCTCCCTCGACCTGCACCACCACTACCTCACCGAGCCGATGCAGCAGCGCCTGCGCGACGCCCTGCCCGGCGTCGCCCTCGACCTGTCCGACGCCAAGAAGTGGGACGACGAGTGGCGCTACGTCGCCGTCGCAGAGTAGGAGTGCCCCGATGACCCGAACGTTCCACGGACTTCCCGTCTGCGACGTCCTGGCCGCCCTCGACCGGGGCGAGCCGCTGCCCCCGGCCGACAAGGCCGCCTGGCGGATCGCCCTCGGTTACGGCCACCGCGAGTCGTTCGAGGCGGCCTGGCAGCGCTTCCTCGACGCCGTCGACCCGGCGCACGTCCGCGCCCTGGTGCTCGGCGCGTGGTGGCCCGGCGAGTACGACGGCCTCGCCGGGCCGCTGGCCGCGATCACCGGCGCCGCCGGGCGGCTGCCCGCGCTGGAGGCGCTCTTCCTCGGCGACGTCGAGGCCGAGGAGTGCGAGATCTCCTGGCTGGAGATGTGCGACATCACCCCGGTGTTCGAGGCCTTCCCGCACCTCACCGACCTGACGGTGCGGGGCGGTTCCGGCCTGCGGCTGCGGCCGGTGCGGCACGGGCGGCTGCGCACGCTGGCCTTCGAGTCGGGCGGCCTGCCCGGCGAGGTGGTGCGGGCCCTCGGCGCCTCCGACCTGCCCGCACTGGACGCGCTCGACCTGTGGCTCGGCGTCGACGAGTACGGCGGCGACCACGGCCCCGACGACCTGGCGCCGTTCCTCGCCGGCACCCGGCTGCCCGCGCTGCGCACGCTCGGCCTGCAGAACAGCGAGTACCAGGACGACATCGCCGCGGCCGTCGCGCAGGCCCCGGTCGTCGCCCGGCTGGAGCGGCTCGCGCTGGGCCTGGGCGTGCTGACCGACGAGGGCGCCGCCGCGCTGCTGGCCGGCCAGCCGCTCACCCACCTCGCCGCGCTCGACCTGCACCACCACTACCTCACCGGGCCGATGCAGCAGCGCCTGCGCGACGCCCTGCCCGGCGTCGCCCTCGACCTGTCCGACGCGGAGGACGAGGAGGACGAGGAGGACCGCTACGTGGCGGTCTCCGAGTAGGCGACGACCGTGCAGCTCACCGTCCTCGGCAACCCCGGCCACCGGCGCGTCGTGCTCTTCGCGGCCGCCGCCCGGGCCGCAGGCCTGCCCGCACCGGCCGTCCTGCCCTGGCTGGACGTGCTGCGCGGCACGGACGGTCCGCCGCCCGGAACGCTGCTGCGGGTCGAGTCGCCCGGCGAGGAGCCGGCCGTCGACGCCCTGCTGCGCGGCCCCGCCCTCGGCGCCGGGTACGCGCCGACCCGGGTGGAGGGCGGCGCGGCGTGGCACGCGGGCGTGACGGCCGCCCTGCACCGGGTCGCGGCGCGGCCCGGGGTGCGGCTGCTCGGCGACCCCGCGGAGATCGCGGTGATGTTCGACAAGCGGCGCGCGCACCGGCTGCTCGCGCAGGCGGGCGTGCCGGTGCCGCGCGCCCTGGACGGGCCGCCGCCCGCGGGCTGGGCCGACCTGCGGGAGCGGCTGGCCGCCGCCGGGATGCACCGGGTGTTCGTGAAGCCCGTGCACGGGTCGTCGGCCTCCGGCGTGGTGGCGCTGGAACTCGGGCCGCGCGGGCAGGTGCAGGCGACGACGTCCGCGGAGCTGACGCCCGGCGGGCTGCACAACTCGCTGCGGGTGCGCCGCTACCGCACCGTGCCGGAGGTCGCCGAGCTGGTCGACCGGCTCGCCCCGGACGGCCTGCACGTCGAGCAGTGGGTGCCGAAGGCCGCGCAGTCCGGCCGCGCGGCCGACCTACGGGTGGTGGTGGTCGGCGGCCGGGCCACCCACGTGGTGGTGCGCACCAGCGCCCGGCCGATGACCAACCTGCACCTCGGCGGGGCGCGCGGCGACCTGGCGCTCGCCCGCGAGGCGGCCGGCCCGGCCTGGCCGGTGCTGCTGGAGACCGCGGAGGCCGCCGCGGCCTGCTTCCCGGCCGCGCCGATGGTCGGCGTCGACGTGCTGCCCACGGCGGGCTGGCGGCGCGCCGTCGTCGGCGAGGTCAACGCCTTCGGCGACCTGCTGCCGGGCCTGACCGGCCTGCCCGGCGGACCGGCCGAGGGCCTGGACACGTACGGTGCCCAGATCGCCGCCCTGCTCGCCGCACCACCCCGGACGGAAAGCCCCCGATGACCCACCGCACCCCTGAACCGGCCACTACGCCCCCGGCCACCCCTGAACCGGCCACCCCGGCCGCGGGCACCCCCGCCGCGGGCACCCCGGGCATCCCCGACATGAACACCGTGGTCGGCAGTCACGACCTGCTGCTCGTCACCCTCGACACGCTGCGCCTCGACGTGGCCGAGGAGCTCGCCGCGGCGGGCCGCATCCCGCACCTGGCCGCGCACCTGCCCGGCGGCCGCTGGGAGCGGCGGCACGCGCCCGGCAGCTTCACGTACGCCTCGCACCAGGCGATCCTGGCCGGGTTCCTGCCGACGCCGGCGAGCCCGGACGGGCCGCACCCGCGGCTGTTCGCGGCGCGTTTCGCCGGGTCGGAGACGACCGAGCCGCGCACCTGGGTGTTCGACACCCCGGACCTGCCGTCGGCGCTCGCGGGCGCCGGGTACCGCACGGTCTGCATCGGCGGTGTGGGCTTCTTCAACCGGCAGGGCCCGCTGGGGTCGGTGCTGCCGGGGCTGTTCCAGGAGAGCCACTGGACGCCGGGCATGGGCGTGCCCTCGCCGACGTCGTTCGAGGAGCAGGTCGCCTGCGCGGAGCGGGTCTGTGCCGAACAGCCCGCCGGGCAGCCGCTGTTCCTCTTCGTGAACGTCTCCGCGCTGCACCAGCCGAACTGGTTCCACCTGCCCGGGGCGGGCCGGGAGCACGGCGACACCCGGGCCAGCCACGCGGCGGCCCTGGAGTACGTCGACGCGCACGTCGGCCGGCTGTTCGCCGCGATGAGCCGGCGCCGCCCGTGCTTCGCGATCGTCTGTTCCGACCACGGCACGGCGTACGGCGAGGACGGCTACACCGGCCACCGGATCGGCCACGAGGTGGTCTGGTCGGTGCCGTACGCCCACTTCACCCTCCCCGCGTCCGAGAGGCCCGCCCGATGACCACGGCCACCGCCCAGACCCCGTACCGCAGTTACGTGTACGCGTACCCGCACAAGACGGCGTACCGGCCGCTGCCGGAGCGGCCCGCGCTGCGCGACCTGTGGGCGGGCGAGCCGCAGCACGCGCTCTCGCTCTACCTCCACGTGCCGTTCTGCGAGGTGCGCTGCGGCTTCTGCAACCTCTTCACCCGGATCGGCAGCCCGGAGGGGCTGACCACCGCCTACCTGGACGCGCTGGAGCGGCAGGCCGCGGCCGTCCGGGACGCCCTGGACCCGGACGCGCGGTTCGCGCTGGCGGCGTTCGGCGGCGGCACCCCCACCTACCTGACCGCGGCCGAGCTGAGCCGGCTCTGCGACATCGCCGAGCAGCGGACGGGCGTCGACCTGCGGGCGGTGCCGCTGTCGGTGGAGGCCTCCCCGGACACCGCCACCGCCGACCGGCTGGCCGTGCTGGCGGAGCGCGGCACCACCCGGCTCAGCCTCGGCGTGCAGTCGTTCCTCGACGAGGAGGCCCGTTCGGCGGTGCGCCCGCAGAAGCGCGCCGCGGTGGAGGCGGCGCTCGGGCGGATCCGGGCGGCGGGCATACCGGTGCTCAACCTCGACCTCATCTACGGCATCGACGGCCAGACCGAGGCCAGCTGGCTCGCCTCGCTGGACGCCGCGCTCGCGTGGCGGCCGGAGGAGCTGTACCTCTACCCGCTGTACGTCCGCCCGCTGACCGGCCTGGGCCGGCGCGCCGCCGACGAGCCGTCGCCGCAGTGGGACGCGCAGCGGCTCGCCCTGTACCGCGCGGGCCGCGACCACCTGCTCGCCGAGGGCTACGAGCAGGTGTCAATGCGGATGTTCCGCCGTGCCGGTGCGGCCGCCGCGAGCGCGGGCGAGTACGCCTGCCAGACCGACGGCATGGTCGGGCTGGGCTGCGGCGCCCGCTCGTACACCGCGGGCCTGCACTACTCCTTCGACTACGCGGTGGACGCCCGCGAGGTGCGCGGCATCATCGACGACTACGTCGCGACCGCGGACTTCACCCGCGCCGAGGTCGGCCGGGCGATGGACGCCGACGAGAGCCGCCGCCGCCACCTCGTGCAGACCCTCCTGCAGGCCGAAGGGCTCGGACTCGCCGACTACCGGGCGCGGTTCGGCTCGCTGCCGGCCGACGACTTCCCCGCCGAGCTGGCCGCGTTCGAGGCCCGCGGCTGGCTGGCGGGGCGGCCGGGGCGGCTGGTGCTCTCCCCCGAGGGCCTGGCGCACTCGGACGCCGTCGGCCCGATGCTGTTCTCCCCCGCGGTGCAGGCCGCGATGACCGCGTACGAGCAGAAGTGACCGTCGACCTCGGCCTGCCGGGCCGCCGCCCCGACGAGGTGCCGGCCGACCTCACCCTGCTCTACCGCGGGCCGCTCGCCTCCTGCGACTACGACTGCCCGTACTGCCCGTTCGCGAAGCGGCGGGACACCCGGGAGCAGCTGCGGGCCGACCGGGCCGCGCTGGAGCGGTTCACCGCGTGGGTGGCCGGGCAGACCGGCGACACCCTCTCGGTGCTGTTCACGCCGTGGGGCGAGGGCCTCGTGCGGTCCTGGTACCGGAGGGCGATGGTCGAGCTGAGCCGGCTGCCGCACGTGCGGCGGGTGGCGATCCAGACCAACCTCAGCTGCCGCACCGACTGGCTGGCCGGGGCCGATCCCGGCACGCTGGCGCTGTGGGTGACCTACCATCCCGGGCAGGTGCCGCGCGAGCGGTTCCTCGCCCGGATCGGCGAGCTGGCGGCCATGGGTGTGCGGCACAGCGTCGGCATCGTCGGCGAGCCGGAACACCTCGACGCGGCACGGGAGTTGCGCGCCGAGCTGCCCGCCTCGACCTACCTGTGGGTCAACGCCGCGGACGGCCGCCGCTACGACGACGCCGAAGCCGCCGCCTGGACGGCGGTCGACCCGCTCTTCGGCTGGAGCCGCGAACCGCACCCCAGCGAGGGCCGGCCGTGCCGCACCGGGGAGTCGGTGGTCTCGGTCGACGGCGACGGCACGGTGCGCCGGTGCCACTTCGTCCGCCCGCCGCTGGGCAACCTGTACGACGGCTCGTACCGTTCCCGGCTGGTCCCGCGGGACTGTCCGCTGCCGGTCTGCGACTGCCACATCGGCTACGTGCACCTGGAGTCGCTGCCGCTGCACGACGTGTTCGCGGGCGGCGTCCTGGAGCGGATCCCGCACGGCTGGTGAGCCGTGCGGGACGCGGGCCGCCCCTCCGCGGCTCAGCCGATCTTCGGCAGGCCGGGCGGGTTGATCTCGGAGGTCTGCACGGCCTCCTCGCCCAGGCCCCAGCGCTTGAGCACCTGGGCGTAGGTGCCGTTCCTGATGATCTCGTTGACGGCGCCGCTCAGCGCCTTCACCAGGCCGCTGTCCTTCTTGGTGGTCGCGGCGATCTTGCCGAGGACGTCGGCGCCGCCGCCGGAGTAGGTGCCGATCACCTCGGTCTCGCCGGTCTGCGCGGCGTGGAAGGCCTCGGTCGGGTTGGGGCCGAGCCAGGCGTCGATCCGGCCCGAGGTGAGCGCCAGGTAGTAGTCGGAGGAGTTCTGGTAGTACTTGATGTCGACCGGCTTGAGGCCCGCCTTGACGTTCTGCTCGTTCCAGGAGATCAGCAGCTTCTCCTGGTTGGTGCCGGACGACGTGCCGATGACGTGCCCGGCGACGTCCTTCGGACCGGTGACCTTCCAGCTGCCGCCCTTGCGCGCCTCGAAGCCGAGGATGTCGAGGCGGTAGGTGGCGAAGTCGTACTTCTCCTTGCGGGCCTCGGTCACGGTGATGTTGGTGAACCCGACGTCGTACTTGCCGCTGTCGAGGCCGACGAAGACGTTCTCCCAGGAGACCGTGTTGTGCTGGACGTCGAGCCCCAGCACGTTGCCGACGAGCTCGGCGATGTCGGTCTCGACGCCGATGACGGTCTTGTCGTCGGTGGCGGTGAACTCCAGCGGCGGCACGGTGCCCGCGTTGCCGACGACCTGGAGGGTGCCCCGCTTTCTGATCTCCTCCGGGAGGAGTGCGGCGACGGCGTCGACCTTGGGCGTGGTGACGCGCTTCTGGTCGGGCGTCAGGTTGACGGTGATCCCGTTCGGGGCCGTCCCGGCCTTCGCCGTGCCCGTGCCGTCACCGCCCCCGGCGGTGGACGCGGACCCGCAGGCGGTCAGGACGAGCGCGGCGGCGAGGGCCGCGACGGCGGCGGGCGTACGGCGGGACAGGGTCACGGCATGGCTCCTTGCAGGACGGTGGACCACGGACGGATCAGGGAGCTCCGGGTCACAGGACTTTGGACAGGAAGGCGCGGGTGCGCTCGTGCTGCGGGTGGTCGAGGACGGCCGCCGGCGGCCCCTGCTCGACGACGACGCCGCCGTCCATGAAGACGACGGTGTCGGCGACCTCGCGGGCGAAGCCGATCTCGTGGGTGACGACGATCATCGTGGTGCCGGCCGCGGCCAGGTCCTTGATGACGTCGAGCACCTCGCCGACGAGCTCCGGGTCGAGGGCCGAGGTCGGCTCGTCGAAGAGCAGCACCTTGGGTTCGAGGGCGAGTGCGCGGGCGATCGCGACGCGCTGCTGCTGGCCGCCGGAGAGGCGTCGCGGGTAGTCGGCGGCCTTGTCGGCGAGGCCGACCCGGCCGAGCAGCTCCAGGGCGCGCGCCCTGGCCTGCGCCTTCGGCAGGCGGAGCGCGCCGATCGGCGCCTCGGCCACGTTCTCCAGCACGGTGAGGTGCGGGAAGAGGTTGAAGTTCTGGAAGACGAAGCCGAGGTTGGTGCGCTGCCGCAGCACCTCGCGCTCGCGGAGTTCGTGGAGCCGGTCGCCGGAGCGCCGGTAGCCGATCAGCTCGCCGTCGATCGTGACGGTGCCGCGGTCGAGCTTCTCCAGGTGGTTGACGGCCCGCAGCAGGGTCGACTTGCCGGAGCCGGACGGGCCGAGCACGACGGTGACCGAGCCGGCCGCCACGCTCAGGTCGACGCCGCGCAGCACCTCCAGCCGGCCGAAGCTCTTGTGCACGCCGCGGATGTCCACCATCGCGGGGGCGGGGGCGGTGGTCACGGTCGGCCTCCGGAGGGTGAGGGCGGGCCGGGCCTGGCCGCGGCCCGGCGGACGAGTTCGCGGGCCTGCTGCAGCGGGCCGGGCGGCGGGATGCGGTCGGTGCCGCGGGCGAAGCGGCGTTCCAGGTAGTACTGGCCGACAGACAGCAGGGTGGTGAGCAGCACGTACCAGGCGGTGGCGACCAGCAGCAGCGGGACGACCCGGCCGGTGCGGCCGTAGATCACCTGCACCTGGTAGAAGAGTTCGCCGATCGCCATGACGTAGACCACCGAGGTGGCCTTGAAGAGCGAGATGATCTCGTTGGCGGCGTTGGGCAGGATGCCGCGCATGGCCTGCGGGAGGATGATCCGCCGGATCTGCCGCAGCCGGGGGATGCCGAGGGCCGCGGCGGCCTCCCGCTGGCCGGCGTCGACGGAGATGACGCCGGCCCGGATGATCTCGGCGGCGTACGCGGCCTGGTGCAGGGCCAGCCCGACGACGGCGGCGCCGAGCGCGCCGAGCACGCCCACGGTGTCGAAGTCGACCAGCACCGGACCGAACGGGATGCCGAGCCCGAGCCGCCGGTAGAGGTACGCGAGGTTGAACCAGAAGACGAGTTGCACGATCAGCGGGATCGAGCGGAACGCCCACACGTACGTCCAGGCGATGGTCTGCAGCACGGGGCTGCGGGAGAGCCGCAGCGCGGCCACCGCAGCACCCAGTGCGAAGCCCAGCACCGTGGCGTAGAAGGTGAGTTGGAGGGTGGTACCGACGGCCCGGAGGATCGTCGGGGTGAGGGCGTACGCCCGGAAGGTCGGCCAGTCCCAGCCGGGGTTCGTGGCGAGGCCGTGGACGAACTGGGCGACGAGGACGAGCGCGGTGGCGCCGGCCGCCCAGCGCCACGGGTGCCGGGCGGGGACGACCCGGAGCCCGGCCTCGCCGGGCGGGCCGGTGGCCGGCCCGGCGGTCTGCTCGGGTGCGGTGGTGGTCATGGCGGGGTTCCTCTGCGGGGCTGCGGCGGGACGGGCGGGCGCGGCGTCACGTGTGCTCGGGCGGGCTGATCTGCGACTCCGTGATGGCGGAGTCCGCGGTGCCCCACTTCTGGAGGATCCGCGTGTACGTGCCGTCCTTGATCAGCTGGTTGACGGCGGCGCGGAAGGCCGGGGTGAGCGGCGAGCCCTTCTTGAAGGCGAAGCCGACGTCGAGCCGGTGGAACTCGCCGAGGAACCGCGTGCCGGCGGCGGGCTGGGCGGCCTGGTGGCGCAGCCCGTTGATGGTCGACATGACGACGTCGATGCGGCCCTGCTGGAGGCCGGTGAGCACGGCGCCGTTGTCGCTGAACGCCTTGACCTCGTACGGCTTGCGGCCGGCGTCGGTGCAGACGTTCTTCTTGGCGTTGAGGGTCGTCTCGAAGGTGGTGCCGGCGCCGGTGCCGACGGTCAGGCCGCAGAGCTGCACGAGGTCGGTGACCGCCTGGAGGGAGGTGTCGTCCTTGCGGACGGCGAAGCCCTGGCCGTCGTCGATGTAGGTGACGAAGTCGATGGTCTTCAACCGGGCCGTGGTGACGCCGAAGTTGCCGGTGCCGACGTCGTACTTGCCGCTGCCGAGGGCGGGCAGGATGGTCTCGAAGGCGGCGTCCTCGCGGTTGATGGTGATGCCGAGGACCTTCGCGACGGCGTCGGCGAAGTCGACGTCGAGGCCGGCGGGCTTCTTCGTGGCGGCGTCCGGGTAGAACGCGCTCGGCGGGGTGCCGACCGAGCCGCCGAGCTTGAGGGTGCCGGCGGCGCGGACGTCCGCGGGGAGCAGGGCGGCCGCCGCGTCGGACTTCTGCACGGCGGCGAGCACGTCCTGCCGGGCGGCGGACGCGGCGGAGGCGCCGACGTCCGGGCCGGAGGCGTCGGGCCCCGCACCGCAGGCGGCCAGCAGGAGCAGGGCGGCGGCCGCGGCCGCGGCGGCGGGGAGTCGGTGTCTCACGGGTGGCGCTTCTCCTCGGGTCCGGGGTGCCGGGCGGCGGTCAGGTGTTTCTCGAAGGGCAGCGGGTGGGGTTCCACGGGCACCGCCGCCGGGTCGAAGAGCGGGGTGTAGCCGGTCGCCAGGTAGAGGCCGCGGGCCTCCGGCTGGAGCGGTCCGGTGGTGAGGAAGATCCGGCGGTAGCCGTCGGCGGCCGCGGCCTGTTCCAGTTCGGCGAGGACCCGGCGGGCGAGTCCGCGGCGCCGGTGCGCGGAGTGCGTCCACATGCGCTTGACCTCGGCGGTGCCGGGGTCGGCGTGCCGCCGGTACGCCCCGCCGGCGACGGGTGCGCCGCCCTCCAGCAGGAGGAGCAGCAGGCCGCCGGGCGGGGCGAACTCCTCGGCCGGGTAGCGGGCCATCTCGTCGTGCGCGCCGGGCCCGTAGCGGGTCAGGTACTCGTGGGTGAGCTCGCGGACGAGGGGTTCGGTGAGCGGGTCGCCCAGCCGGACGGCCCGCACCTCGGTGGTGAGGCTCATGCCTGGGCCGCGATCAGCTGGTGGCGGTCGTTCTCGCGGGCGGCGGCCTTGGCGGCGTCCCGCTTGGCGACCTCCTCGCGGACGATCGGGATGACGTACCGGCCGAAGTCGATCGCGTCGTCGATGTGGTCGTAGCCGCGGGCGGAGAGGATGTCGACGCCGAGGTCGTGGTAGTCGAGGAGGGCTTCGGCGACGGTCTCGGGGGTGCCGACGAGGGCGTTGGAGTTGCCGGCGCCGCCGGTGGCGGCGGCGGTCGGGGTCCACAGGGCGCGGTCGTAGCGTTCGCCGGCCTCGGCGATCTCGATCAGCCGCTGCGAGCCGGTGTTCTCCGGGCCGTCGGTGACGAGGCGGCGGCGGACGAGGTCCTGGCCGGCCCGGCGGGCCCTGATGGCGTCGACGGTGCGGTGCGCCTTCTCCCAGGCGAGCGCCTCGGTGGGGGCGATGATCGGCCGGAACGCCACCTGGATACGCGGGGTGTCGGTGCGGCCCGCGGCGCGCGCGGCGGCGCGGACACGGTCGATCTGCTCGGCGGTGCGGGCCAGCGGCTCGCCCCACAGGCAGTAGACGTCGGCCTCGGCCCCGCCGACCGCGTACGCGGCGTCGGAGGAGCCGCCGAAGGAGACGCCCGGCCGGGGCTGCTGCACGGGGAGGACGTCGGAGACGAAGTCGCGGAAGCGGTAGTGGGTGCCCTCGTGGTCGAAGGGCTCGCGGCTCGTCCAGGCCTTCTTGACGATGCCGATGTACTCGCGGGTGCGGTCGTAGCGCTCGTCCTTGGTGAGGAAGTCGCCCTCGCGCTGCTGCTCGTGGTCGTTGCCGCCGGTGATGAAGTGCACGGTCAGCCGGCCGTCGCTGATGTGGTCGAGGGTGGCGAAGGTCTTGGCGGCGAAGGTCGGGTAGGAGACGTTGGGCCGGTGGGCGAGGAGGATCTGCAGCCGGTCGAGCTTCGTGGCGAGGAACGCGGCGGCGGCCGCGGGCTCGGGCGAGCCGGCGCCGTAGGCGAAGAGCACGCGGTCCCAGCCGTGGTCCTCGTGGGCACGGGCGAGGCGCAGCGTGTAGTCGCGGTCGAAGGCGGCGGTGGTGCGGGGGGTGGTCTCGGAGCCGTCGCCGGTGGCGGCGATGCCGAGGAACTCGACGGGCATGGCGGGCCTCTCTTCGGGGGAGCCGGGGCGCACGCGGCCGGCCCGGCGGGCGGGCGCGGTTCGGCGCGCGCACGGCGCGGCCCGGCCCGGCGGTGCGGGCGCGGGGGCGCGGACGGGCAGGTGGGGGCGCGGGCGGGCAGGGCCGCAGCGGACGGGACGGGTGCGCGTGACGGAACCCGGCGTGTCACCGGGTGGAGCGGGTGCGCGAAGGAGGCGGCAGCGTGCGCCTGATGCTGGTCCGCGGGCGCGGACGGCGTCCCGGCCCCACACGGCGGGGCGGACGAGGGAGGGTCTCCCGGGGGAAGAAAGGGCCGGTCAGACAGCCCGCTGCCGAGTCAGCCGCGACACGCTGCGGACCACACCCGACCGAAGTCGATGTGGTCGCGCGTGACCAGGCGCTGCTCGGCGTTCATGCCGTCAAGTTGAGCAGTGCCGGTCGGAGTTCGTCAACCACCGTCCGAAAACGGAGGGCCGGCCGCGGGCGGTGCCGGGGCACCCTTGACAGGCGGCGTTCGGATACGCGTACGATCCTGCCCGGAGCGAGGTGCCCCGGAGCCCGGCCGATGTCCCGGCGGCTCCCGCCGTGTTGAGGGACACGGCGCGCGCGACGGACCGCAGGCCCGCCTGTCCGCCCGCACCCTGGAGCTCCCCCATGGCCACGTCGCACGACGTCCTGCCGCCCTCCGTCGCCCCGCCGCCCGTCCCCGCCGAGCCGGTGATCGTGCCGCGCCGCCGCGCCGGACGGCCGCTGGCCGCCGCCCTCGCCCTGCTCGTCCTCGCGCTGGTGCTGCAGTCGGTGGCCCGCAACGCCGCCTTCCGGTGGGACGTCGTCAGCCGCTACCTCACCAGTGCCGCGATCGTGCAGGGGCTGCTGCTGACCCTGTGGCTGACGGCCGCCGTGATGGTGCTGGGCTTCGCCCTGGGCACGCTGCTGGCGGTGGCCCGGCTGTCCGGCAACCCGGTGCTCTCGGCGCTGAGCTGGGGCTACGTCTGGGTGTTCCGGGCGACGCCGGTGCTGGTGCAGCTGCTGCTCTGGTTCAACATCGGCGCGCTGTACCCGACGCTGTCGCTGGGGGTGCCGTACGGGCCCGAGCTGTTCAGCGTGCGGACGGTGAACCTGCTCGGGCCGACGGTCACCGCGATCGTCGGACTCACCCTGCACGAGGCCGCGTTCGCCGCCGAGGTGGTGCGGGCGGGCATCCTCTCCGTCGACCAGGGGCAGGTGGAGGCCGCCCAGTCGCTGGGGCTGCCCCGCGCCCGCGTGCTGCGCCGGATCGTCGTGCCGCAGGCGATGCGCTCGATCGTGCCGACCGCCGGCAACATGCTGGTCGGCACGCTCAAGGGCACCAGCATCGTCAGTGTGCTGGCCGTCCACGACCTGTTGTTCTCCGCCCAGTTGATCTACAACCAGACGTACGAGGTCATCCCGCTGCTGCTGGTGGCGACGCTCTGGTACATCGCGGTGACCAGCGTGCTCTCCGCGGTGCAGTACCACGTGGAGCGGCACTACGCCCGCGGCACGACCCGCGGGGCGCTGCCGCCGACGCCGTACGCCCGGGCGCTCGCCGGCCTGCGCGCCGCCCGGCCGGGGGTGCGGCGGTGAGCACGCTGGTGATCGTCGGGGCCGGGCCGCGCGGCACCGGGCTGCTGGAGCGGATCGCCGCCAACGCGCCCGAACTCCTGCCCGCCGACGTGCCGTTGCACATCCACCTGGTCGACCCGTACCCGCCGGGGGGTGGCCGGATCTGGCGGTACGCGCAGTCGCCGCTGCTGCGGATGAACTCGATGGCGGAGGACGTCACGATGTTCACCGACACCTCCTCGACCCTGGAGGGGCCCGTACGCCCCGGGCCGTCGCTCGCCGCGTGGGCCGCCGAACCGGAGCGGTACCCGCCGTACCGGCCGCCCGCCGACCCGGCGCTCGCGCAGGAGCTCCGCGCGCTCGGCCCGGCGGACTTCCCGACCCGCCGCGCGCAGAGCGCCTACCTGGACTGGGTGTTCCGCCGGGCGGTCGCCGACCTGCCCGCGCACGTCACCGTCACGGTGCACCGCGACACCGCGCGGTCCGTCTCCGGCCCGGACGACGGGGTGCAGCGCGTGCGGCTCTCCGAACGCGTGCTGACGGCCGACCAGGTGGTGCTCACCCTCGGCCACCTCGACTCCTCCCCCGAGCCGCAGCACCGGGACACGGCGGAGTTCGCCGCCCGGCACGGCCGCTTCCACCTGCCGCCGGCGTTCTCCTCGGACGCCGGCCTCGACGGTCTGCGGCCGGGCGAGCCGGTGATCCTGCGCGGCCTGGGCCTGGCCTTCGTCGACCTCGTCTCCCTGCTCACCGAGGGCCGCGGCGGCCGGTTCGAGGAGACGCCGGACGGGCTGCGCTACCTGCCGTCCGGCCGCGAACCGGTGATCCACGCGGGCTCCCGGCGCGGCGTGCCGTACCACTCCAAGACGCACTACCGCCTCCAGGGGCCGCCCGCCCCGCTGCCCCGCTACTTCGACGCGGCCGCCGTCGACGCCCTGACCGCCCGGCCGGAGCCGCTCGAACTCCGCCGCGACGTCTGGCCGCTGATGGCCAAGGAGATCGGTTTCGGCCACTACCACGAGCTGTTCCACGCCCACCCGGAACGCACCGCGCTCCCCTGGGCGGAGTTCCTCGCGGCCTACGACCCGCTCGACTGGTACGGCCCGGAGCGCGCCGTGCTCGTGGCCGCCGCCGTGCCCGACCCCGCCGACCGGCTCGACTTCGAGCGGCTCGACCGCCCGCTCGCCGGCCTGCGGCTCGCCGACGGCGACCAGCTCCAGCAGCACCTGCGGGCGTACGTCCGCGCGGACGCCGACCGCCGCGCCGACCCGGCCCACAGCGCCGACCTCGGGGCCTTCCTGGCCCTGCTGTCGCTCTACGGGCAGCTGCCGCGGCTCGCCGCCTCCGGCCGCCTCACCGCCCGCTCGGTCGCCGAGGAGTTCGACGGCTGGTGGAACGGCTTCTTCAGCTTCCTCGCCTCCGGCCCGCCCGGCTTCCGGCTGCGTCAGCTGCTCGCCCTGTCGGAGGCGGGCGTGGTGCACTTCCTCGGCGCCGACGTCGCCGTCACCGCCGACGGGGGCGACGGCACGTTCTCCGCCACCTCCCCCACCGTGCCGGGCCGCACGGTGCGGGCCACCGCCCTGATCGAGGCGTACCTGCCGCGGCACGCCCTCGACCGCACCGCCGACCCCGTGCTGCACCGGCTGCACCGGGCGGGCCGGGTGGCCGAGGAGGTCACCGCGGACGCCGGCCACGTCCACCGTTCGGGGCTGGTCGCCGTCACCCCCGCGGACGGCCGGCTGCTCGACCCGGCCCTCGGCGACGCCCCGCACCCCCGCCGCACCGCACTCGGCCCGCACACCTCCGCCCGCAGCTACGCGGCCTTCGCCCGGCCGTACACGAACTCGCCGGGCTTCCGCCAGAACGACGCCGCCGCCCGGGCGCTGCTGCGCGCCCTCGCGGGCGACGGCCCGGCCGGCAGCGCTCAGCCGGGCCCGAGCAGCATCGCCGTCGCCTGATCCGCCGACAGCTCGTCCGGCACGGCGGCGAGCCGGCCGGCCAGGTCGCGGTGGCCGGTGGCGCGCTCCAGCTCGGTGAGGAAGAGGTCGGCCTCCCGGTCGGAGTCGAAGTCCCACACCAGCAGCCGGTGCACCATCGCCACCGCGGCGACCGGCAGCAGCCCTCCGCCGCCGGAGATCCGCCGCCACTGCGGCACGAGCCGGCCCAGCAGGCAGCGGGCCTCGCCGAGCAGCGGGTGGACGGGGCCCAGGTGGTGCTGCACGACCGGCACGATCTCCAGCAGCACGCCGACGGCCGACACGACGTCCCCGGCCCGGGCGAGCGCATCGGCGAGCCCGCACTGCGCGGTGAGGGCCCGCGCGTCGTACGGCCCGACGGCCTGCACGAGCGCGGGCTGCACCTCGCGCAGCAGGTGCACGGCGCCGTACGGGTCGCCGGCGGCGCCGACCGCCCGGGCGTGCACCAGCCGGGTCTCCAGGGTGTCCGGGTCGTGCGGGCCGAGCGCCTGTGCGGCGTCGGCGGCGACCTGGCCCAGCAGGTGGGCGGCACCGGAGGGGTCGCCCGCGGCGGACCGCCGGACCCCGAGCCGGCGCCAGGCGGTCAGGGTGTCGCGGTCGTAGCGGCCGAGCAGGGCGGTCGCCTCGCGGGCGACCGCCTCCAGCAGGTGCACCGCGCCGTCGGGGGTGGGCGCGGTGTCGGCGGCGTCGCCCAGCCGCACCAGCAGCGCCCGGACCCCGTCCGCCGCCCCGCCCGGCGCAGCGTCGCCCGGCGCAGCGTCGACGGGCTGTGCGGCGGCGGGCACCGAGGCCTGCGCGGGCACCTGCGGCGCGGCCGGGGGCGGCGCGTCCACGGGCGGCGCGGGCGGCACCGCCGGGGCGGGCGGCGCGACCGGTACGGCCGGTGCCGCCGCGGACGGCTCGGCGGGCGGGCCGAACCGGCCCTCGGGCTTCTCGACGGACGGCATGCTCGACCTCGTTCACGGCTCGGCGGCGGCGCTGGCGCCGCACATCCTTCCACCGTCCGGCCTGCACGGACCGCGCGGGCCGGACGGTGGAAGGATGGATCCGGTGCCGCGGCGACGCTGCCGGGCCCGGTGGAGGAGGTGCCCGTCATGGCCAAGCAGGCCCCGCAGGTCGACCCGGCGCAGGACGCGCCGCGCATATCCGCCCCGCAGCACGCGGCGGCCGGCACGCCCGCGGTGCTGCACACGCTGCGCATGGCGGGCGAGCAGATGGGCGCCCGGCGCACCCTGGCCACCCTGCGCAGGGTCAACCAGCCGGACGGCTTCGACTGCCCGGGCTGCGCCTGGCCGGAGCCGGAGCACACGCACGCCGCGGAGTTCTGCGAGAACGGCGCGAAGGCCGTCGCCGAGGAGGCCACCGAGCGCCGGATCACCGCGGAGTTCTTCGCCGCCCACCCGGTCTCCGAGCTGGCGGAGCGGTCCGGCTACTGGCTGGGCCAGCAGGGCCGGCTGACCGGGCCGATGCTGCTGGAGGAGGGCGCGGACACGTACGTGCCGGTCTCCTGGGAGCGGGCCTTCGGGATCGTCGCCGAGGAGCTGCGGGCGCTCGACACCCCGGACGCCGCCGCGTTCTACACCTCGGGCCGCACCAGCAACGAGGCCGCGTTCCTGTACCAGCTGTTCGCCCGGCGGCTCGGCACCAACAACCTGCCGGACTGCTCCAACATGTGCCACGAGTCGTCCGGTTCGGCGCTGGTGGAGACCCTGGGCATCGGCAAGGGCAGTGTGCACCTGAAGGACCTGTACCAGGCCGACCTGATCATCGTCGCCGGGCAGAACCCGGGCACCAACCACCCGCGGATGCTCTCCGCCCTGGAGCGGGCGAAGCGGGCGGGCGCGACGATCGTCTCGGTGAACCCGCTGCCGGAGGCGGGGCTGGAGCGGTTCAAGAACCCGCAGAACGTCCGCGGCCTGGCCGGCTCCGGCACGAAGCTCACCGATCTGTTCCTGCAGATCCGGCTCGGCGGCGACCTCGCGCTCTTCCGGGCGCTCAACCAGCTGGTGCTGGCCGCCGAGGGCGGCGTCGACGAGGCGTTCGTCGCCGAACACTGCCACGGCTTCGAGGAGTTCGCCGCGGAGGCGGCGTCGACGGACCGGGCGGAGGTGCTCGCCGCCACCGGCCTGCCCTGGGAGCAGATCGAGGAGCTCGCCCGGCTGGTGCTCTCCTCGCAGAAGGTCATCGTCTGCTGGGCGATGGGCCTGACCCAGCACCGGCACGCCGTGCCGACCATCCGGGAGGTCGTCAACTTCCTGCTGCTGCGCGGCAACGTGGGCCGGCCCGGCGCGGGCGTCTGCCCGGTGCGCGGGCACAGCAACGTGCAGGGCGACCGCACGATGGGCATCTTCGAGCGCCCGGCGCCCGCCTTCCTCGACGCGCTCGGCGCGGAGTTCGGCTTCGAGCCGCCGCGCGAGCACGGGCTCGACTCGGTCGACACCATCCGGGCGATGCGCGACGGCCGGGTGCGGGTGTTCTTCGCGATGGGCGGCAACTTCGTCGCCGCCACCCCCGACACCGCGGTGACCGAGGCCGCGATGCGCCGCTGCCGGCTCACCGTGCACGTCTCCACCAAACTCAACCGCTCGCACGTGGTGACCGGTGCCCGCGCGCTGATCCTGCCGACGCTCGGCCGCACCGACCTGGACCGGACGTCCGCCGGGGCCCAGTTCGTCACCGTCGAGGACTCGATGGGCATGGTGCACTCCTCGCGCGGCGGGCTGCGGCCGCCGTCCGACACGCTGCTCTCCGAACCGGCGATCGTCTGCCGGCTGGCGCGCGAGGTCTTCGGGCCCGAAGACGCCACGCCCTGGGAGGAGTTCGCCACCTCGTACGACACCGTGCGGGACCGGATCTCCCGGGTCGTGGCCGGTTTCGACGGCTTCAACGAGAAGGTCCGGCGGCCGGGCGGCTTCGCCCTGCCGCACGGCCCGCGCGACACCCGCACCTTCCCGACCGCGACGGGCCGGGCCAACTTCACGGTCAACCCGCTGACCGCGCCCGAGGTGCCGGCCGGCCGCCTGCTGCTGCAGACCCTGCGCTCGCACGACCAGTACAACACCACGGTCTACGGCCTGGACGACCGCTACCGCGGCATCACCGGCGGCCGCCGCGTGGTCCTGGTGAACCCGGCCGACGCCGAGCAGCTGGGCCTCGCCGACGGGCTGTACGTCGACCTGGTGAGCGAGTGGAAGGACGGCGTGGAGCGCCGCGCCCCGCACTTCCGGGTGGTGCACTACCCGGTCGCGCGCGGCGGTGCGGCCGCCTACTACCCGGAGACGAACGTGCTGGTACCGCTGGACTCCACCGCGGAGGTCAGCAACACGCCGACCTCCAAGGCGGTGGTGGTCCGCTTCGAGCCGGACAGCGGGGCCTGACGGCCCCGTCCGCCGGCCCCGCGGCTACTGCTCCGTCGGGGCGGCGGAGGACGGCGACGCGGCCGCCGCCGAGGCCGAGGCCGACCGGGAGCCCACGGCCGAGGGCGAGTCGGCCGCGGAGGGCGTGCCGGTGCCGGACGGCGTGCCCGGGGCCGGGGGCGTGCCCGGCGTCGACGGGGTGCCCGGTGCGGACGGCGTGCCCGGCGCGGACGGCGTGCCGGTAGGGCTGCCGGACGGGGTGCCCGGGGCCGGCGGGGTCGGCACGGTCGGCGGGGTGGGCCGCGGCGGGATCGTGGTCGGCTTGGCGGGGGCGATCTTCACCTCGCCCACCTTCACGTCCGGGACCTTCCACTGGCCGCCCTTGTCGTCCCCGGCCGCGTCGGGGTCGGGCCGGACGGCGCCGAGGATCGGCATCGCGCCGATCTTGGAGACCTTGACGACGTCGCCGGTGTGCGGGGCCTGCACGATGAGACCGCCGCCGATGTACATGGCGATGTGGGTGGCGCCGCCGAAGTAGACGATCAGGTCGCCGGGACGGATCTGGTTGAGCGGCACGTGCTTGAGCTGCGCCCACTGCACCTGGCTGGTCCGCGGGATCGGCACGCCCGCGTGCAGCCAGGCCTGCGAGGTCAGGCCGGAGCAGTCGAAGACGTCGGGCCCGGCGCCGCCCCAGACGTAGTCCTTGCCGAGCTGCTTGAGCGCGTACGCGACGGCCTGGCGGCCCGCCGCGGACGGCGTGCGCTCGCCCTTGCCGAGGGCGCCGGAGGCGAGGAAGGCGAGCTGGGCCTCGTCGGCCTGCTGGCGCTCCAGGGCCTCCAGCTCGCTGCGCTGCGCGCCGGTGAGGGAGGCGACCATGTCCTCGACCGCGGTCAGCCGCTTGGCGACGTCGGTCTTGGCGGCCTCCTGCTGGGTGGCGAGCACGCCGGCCTGGGTGAGGGCGAGCTGGGCCTGGGACTGGAGCTCGACGAGGGTGGCGCGGTCCGAGGTGAGGCGGTCGAGGAACGCCTTCTGGGAGCGGCCGGCGGCGTCGAGCAGCTGCGCGATGACCACGGCCTGGTAGGGGTTCTCGGCGAGCATCAGGTCGGCGAGGTCGGAGGCCCGTCCGTTGCGGTACTGGGCGGCGGCGAGCTGGGCCGCGATCTCCACCCCGGCGTCGACGGCGGTCTGCTGCGAGACCAGCCGGGCCTTGAGGTCGTCCACGAGCTGCTGCTGCGCGGCCTGCTGCGCGACGGCCGTGTTGTACTGCTCGGTCGCGGCCTCGGCCTCCTGGTAGAGCTGGTGCAGCCGGTCGAGCATCGGGCCGAGGGTGGCCTTCGCCGCCGCGAGCGGGTCGGCGCCGGCGGAGACGCCGATCGACGGTCCGGGCTCGGGCGCGGCGTACGCGGCGGTGGCCATCGGGAGGGACAGGGCGGCGGCGGCGAGCACCGCGCCGCAGCGCAGCGCTGCGCGCACCCATGGGCGGATGCCGGTCTCCGTGCGCTGTCCAGCCGTCATCGGCCGCCCTCCCCAGTCCAGCCTGCCGGGCCCGGTGCCCGGTGATCTGCGCAGAATCCTGCCATGTGACGCACCGGTAACGGCAGGGGGTCGGCGGTCGGGCCGGTGAATTCTCAGCCACTCCTCACCGGGGGGCGGGAACGGGTGTGAGACAGCTCTCAGCAAACCGTCACCAAGGGGGACCCAAGCGGACATAACCCCGGTACGAGGCCCCGGCGTCCACGCTTTCACACCTTCTCCGCAACCCCTCCGCAACCCCCGGAACCGCAACGCCGGGCCCAGTTAACCTTCCGTTCACCCAGGCTCCCTACGGTCACGCAGGACAGCAGCGTCAGTCCGACAACTACGACGATTGTTTGGTTATGGAACACATCACGTTCCTGGTGGCCGTTGTGATCATCACGGCGCTCGCCTTCGACTTCACCAACGGCTTCCACGACACCGCCAACGCGATGGCCACCTCCATCGCGACGGGAGCCCTCAAGCCCAAGGTCGCGGTCACCATCGCCGCCGTCCTCAACTTCGCCGGGGCCTTCCTCTCCGTGAAGGTGGCCACCACCATCTCCGGCGGCATCGTGAACGAGAAGGTCGGCGTCGAGCCGTCGATCATCTTCGCCGCCCTGGTCGGGGCGATCCTCTGGAACCTGCTGACCTGGCTGCGCGGCCTGCCGTCCAGCTCCTCGCACGCGCTGTACGGCGGCCTGATCGGCGCCACCGTGGTCGGCGTCGGCATGAACGGCGTGAACTTCGACGTCGTCGCGACCAAGATCCTCATCCCGGCCGTGGCCTCCCCGCTCGTGGCGGGCCTGGCCGCCTTCGGCGCCACCAAGCTGGCGTACCTGATCACCCGCGGCGGCCGCGAGAGCACCACCGACAAGGGCTTCCGGCGCGGCCAGGTGTTCTCGTCGTCGCTGATCTCGCTGGCGCACGGCACCAACGACGCGCAGAAGACCATGGGCATCATCACCCTGACCCTGGTCTCCGTCGGCGCCCTGAAGCCCGGCGCGCTGCCGCCGGTCTGGGTCATCGTGAGCGCGGGCGCCGCCATCGCCCTCGGCACGTACATGGGCGGCTGGCGCATCATCCGCTCGATGGGCAAGGGCCTGACCGACATCCAGCCGCGGCAGGGCCTGGCCACCGAGACGGCCGCCACCGCGGTCATCCTCACCTCGACGCACATGGGCTACGGCCTCTCCACCACCCAGGTCTGCTCCGGCGGCATCATGGGCGCGGGCCTCGGCGGCCCCAAGCGCGAGCTGCGCTGGAGCCTGGTGCGCCGCATGGTCTACACGTGGGGCCTGACCCTGCCCGCCGCCGCCACGGTGGCCGGTGTCGCGGCCTTCGTCGCGGACCAGGGCGCGTGGGGCGTCGCACTGGTCGGGGCCGCCCTGGTCGCCGGTTCCGGCGCCATGTGGGTCCTCTCGCGCCGCCAGCCGGTCACCGCCGGCAACGTCAACGACGTGCAGGAGGTCGAGGTGCCGGTCCAGGCCGCCGCCCCGACGCCCGCCACCACCACCGTCGCGGCCTGACGGCCCGGTCACGGACAGGACGGAGAGAACCATGGACATCAAGTGGAGCGCCCTCGCCCAGACCGCGGGCATCAGCTTCGGCGTGACGGTCGCGGTGGTCGCGGCCTTCGCCCTCGGCATCCTGGCGCTGTCGCGCCGCGAGGCCGCGCAGGAGGCCGTCCGGTCGGGCATCCCCGGCGCGGGCAGCGGCAACCTCGCACTGGCCGGTGCGGCCCTGTGCTTCAGCGCCTGCGCCTCCGTGGTCTTCTACGGGATCACGATGATCGCCGGCCGCTGAGCCGGCCGACGCACGCGCGTACGGCGAAGGGCCCGATCTCCCGATCGGGCCCTTCGCCGTACGTCGTGCCGGGCTCAGTCCTTGACGAGCTCCGGCGCCCGGGCGGCCGGGATGTCCACGGTGCCGCGCAGCGGCGCCTCGCGGATGAACAGCACGACCACGAAGGCCGTCAGCGCGAACGGCGCGGCCAGCAGGAACACCATGCCGACACCGCGGCCGAAGGCGTCGGTGACGAGCGGGACGATCGGCGCGGGCAGTGCGTGCAGGTCCGGGATCTCGCCGCCGCCGAGACCGCCGGCGGCCGGGTGGACGCCCGCCTTGGCGAGGTTCTCGGCCAGGTAGCGCGCGACCCGGTCGGACATCAGCGCGCCGAGGGCCGAGACGCCGATGGCGCCGCCCATGGTGCGGAAGAACGTGACGGTGGAGCTGGCCGAGCCGAGCTCCTCGCGGGGCACGGTGTTCTGCACGGCGAGCACGAGGTTCTGCATGGTCAGGCCGAGGCCGATGCCGGCGAGCGCCATGTAGAGGGAGAGCAGGCCGTACGCGGTGTCGGCCCGGGCGGTGCCGAGCAGGCCGAAGCCGACGGCGAGCAGCAGGGTGCCGGCCACGAGGTAGCCCTTCCAGCGGCCGTAGCGGGTGATGAGCTTGCCGGCGACGGTGGAGGAGACCGCGAGGCCGAGGATCATCGGCAGGGTGAGCAGGCCGGCCATGGTGGGCGACTTCTCGCGGGCGAGCTGGAAGTACTGGCTGAGGAAGGTCGTGGCGCCGTACATGCCGACGCCGACCAGCACGCTGGCGATGGCGGAGAGGGTGACCGTGCGGTGCCGGAAGAGGTCGAGCGGCACGATGGGCTCGGCGGCGCGGCGTTCGGCGGCGACGAAGAGCACGACCAGCACGGCGGTGCCGCCGAGCATGGCCGCGGTCTGCCAGGAGGCCCAGTCGTAGTTCTTGCCGGCCAGGCTGACCCAGATCATCAGGAGGCTGGCGGCGGCGGTGATGAGCAGCGCGCCGAGGTAGTCGATGCGGGCCTTGGTGGTGCGCGGGGCGACGGGCAGCCGCAGGGTGCGCTGGAGGACGGCGATGGCGAGCAGCGAGAACGGGATGCCGACGTAGAAGCACCAGCGCCAGCCGAGCCAGTCGGTGTCGACGATGACGCCGCCGATCAGCGGGCCGCCGATGGTGGCGAGGGCGAAGACGGCGCCGAAGTAGCCGCTGTAGCGGCCGCGCTCGCGGGGCGACACCATCGCGGCCAGGCAGATCTGGGCGAGGGCGGTGACGCCGCCGGCGCCGATGCCCTGGAGCACGCGGCAGCCGATGAGCTGGCCGGTGTTCTGGGAGAGGCCGGCGAGGGCGGAGGAGGCGATGTAGATGACGAGGGCGATCTGGACGAGCAGCTTCTTGCTGACCAGGTCGGAGAGCTTGCCCCAGATGGGGGTGGAGGCGGTGAGCGAGAGCAGGGTGGCGGTGATCACCCAGGTGTACGCGGATTCGCCGCCGTGCAGGTCGGTGAGGATCGTCGGCAGGGCGTTGGAGACGACGGTCGAGGAGAGCACGGCCACGAAGAGGCCCAGAAGCAGGCCGGAGAGGGCTTCCAGGACTTGGCGGTGCGTCATGGGGGTCGTCGGGGTCATGGGCTTCCTTCGACGTGAAATTTCGTTGCCTCAAGCAACCGTAAGCTCGATGGTTGAGTAAGGCAACTTTCGCCAAGCGCAAGTAAAGCCCGGCCCCGAGGGGCCGGGCCGTGTCCGTGCAGGACGCGCTCAGACGGACATCGACTCCGCGGCGATGTCGTTGAAGCGGTGCAGCAGTTCGGCGAACCGCTCGACGTCGTCGTCGCCCCAGGCCGCCATCAGCTCGCGGAAGCGGTCCATCCGGGCGTCGCGGGCCCGCTGGTAGCGGGCGGCGCCGTCACCGGTGAGGGAGACCAGCGAGGAGCGGCGGTCGAGCGGGTCGACCTCCCGGCGCACGAGCCCCAGCTCCTCCAGGTGCTTGACCTGCCGGCTGATCGAGGCCTTGCCGATGCCGAAGTGCACCCCGATGTCGGTGAGCCGCACCCGGCCGGTCTCCTCCACGAAGGCCAGCAGGCTGTAGGCCCCGCCCTCCAGCTCGGGGTGCACCCGCCGCGACATCTCGGCCGACCGCGCGCGGCCGCGCCGGAACAGCAGCGCCACCTCCCGCTCGACCGCGCGGAACGCCTGCTCCGCCGACTCCTGGTCACTCATGGCGCCCAGTATCCCGCAGGCGGCACCTCCCCCCTCCGGCAACTGCTTCATGCTATGAAGTGTCCGCTTGATCCACTTTCGTCCCCGCCCGATCCCCCGGAGGCAGTCGATGGCCGGTCCGCGCCGCGGATTCCCCGCCGAGATCAGGGACGCGGTCACGCCGCGGGCCGCACTCCTCGTGCTGGCGGTGCTGCTGCTGCAGCTCGGCTTCATCGCCAGCTACGTCGGCGCGCTCCACGACCCGAGCCCGCACCGGCTGTCGATCGCCGTCGTCGCCCCCGCGCGGGCCGCCCCGCAGTTCGTCGCCGCCCTCGACGCCGTCCCCGACGAGGCCGTCCGGTCGAGCACCGCCCCCGACCGGGCCACCGCCGTGCAGCGCATCCGCGACCAGGAGATCTACGCCGCCTGGCTGGTCGACCCCACCGGCACGAAGGACACGCTGCTCGTCGCGGCAGCCCGCGGACCGGCCGCGGCGACCGCCGCCGAGCAGATCGTGGGCGCCCTCGACAGCCGTCAGCGGCGCACGCTCGCCGTCGAGGACGTCGTGCCGCTCGCGGAGGGCGACGCCGAGGGCCTCTCCTCGTTCTACCTGGTGGTCGGCTGGTGCGTGGGCGGCTACCTGGTGGCGTCGATCCTCGGCATCAGCGCCGGCTCCCGGCCCGCGAACACCGACCGGGCGCTGATCCGGCTCGCCACCCTCGTCGTCTACTCCGTGGCGGCGGGCCTCGGCGGGGCGGTGATCATCGGCCCGGTGCTGAACGCCCTGCCCGGCTCCACCTGGGCGCTGTGGGGGCTCGGCAGCCTGGTGGTGTTCGCCGTCGGCGCGTTCACCATGGCGCTGGAGTGCCTCTTCGACGTGGTCGGCATCGGGCTCGCCGTGCTCGTGTTCGTGGTGCTCGGCAACCCCAGCGCGGGCGGGGTGTTCCCGCCGCCGCTGATGCCGCCGTTCTGGCGGGCGATCGGCGCGTGGATCCCCAACGGGGCGGGCACCGACGCGGCCCGGTCGATCGCCTACCTCGGCGGCAGCCGGCTGACGCAGCCGTTCCTGGTGCTGGCGGCCTGGGCGGTGGTGGGCGTCGGCGTCACCCTCCTCGCGGTGGCCCGGCGGCCGGGCGGCGCGGCCCCGGGCCCGGCCGCGGTCGGCGCTCACGGCCCGGCCGGCCACGGCGGCTGACCGGCCACGGCGACCGGCCGGCCATGACGGCCGAGGGCTACGGCCGGGGGGCGGGGTCGAACGGCCGGCGGGTGTCCGGGGCCGGGGCGGGCTCGATGCTGCGGCGCCGGACGATGAGCACGACGATCAGGGCGGCCTGGAGCAGGATGATCAGGACGAGCCCGGGATGGAACACCGGCTCGATGCCGACCAGGCTGGAGATCAGGCTGGTGTCCCACAGGCCGTGGACGAGCATCGGCAGGAGGATCACGCCGCCCACCCGCAGGCACAGGTAGAAGAAGTAGCCCGAGGTGGAGACGACGACGGCCTGGACGACCGCCTGCGCGCCGTGGCCGACGGCGTTGCTGATGTGCGCCAGGCCGAAGACCGCGGACGACCAGAGGGCGACCTCGGCCTCGCCGAAACCGGCGCGCTTGAACACGTGGACGCCGATGCCGCGGAACATCAGCTCCTCGCCCACTCCGACGAACACCCCGAGCAGCAGCAGGCACACCACCAGGGCGGCGCCCTGGTCGGCGAGACGGCCGTAGTCGAGACCGAGCAGGGACGCGAGAAGCATCGAGATCGGCACCCACCGCACCCAGCGGCGCACCGGCACCCGGTAGGTCGACACCACGCCCCACCAGCCGAGCCAGGTCACCACCGCGGCGCCGAACACGATCGACAGGCCGATCGGGATCAGCGCGTTGCGCACCACCGCCTCGGCGGTCGGGAAGTCGCCGCCGGAACCGGAGGTGTCCACCCCGGTGAGCCTGCCCACGCCCTGGAGGATCCCCAGGTACACGACCACCACGACCAGGAACCACGGCCAGGGGAGCCTGCGCCCGGCCTGTCCGTCCGCACCGACCGCCTCCACCGGATCACCCCTCGCCCACCGGCGGCACCGCCGCGCTCCACGGCCCGGACGCCCCTCCCGGGCCACTTTCGGACAAATTACCCCAGAAGTGGAGATGGCAGACCGTCGGCGTGCGTCCCTGCCTTTCGGCGTGCGCCCCTGCTTTTCGTTTTCGGCGTGCACCCTCGGCGGAGGGTCCGGCCGTGCTCCCGGCGCACCCGCCGGCCGGACGGGACGGTGCTCCCCCGCGCAGGCGCCGGGCCCCGGCCCTCAGCCCTCGGCGGCGGCGAACCGGCCCGGGTCGGCGACGACCGCGCGCACCACGCCCGTCGCCGCCCCGAGCAGCGGGCCGCGCCGCCCGAGCCGGGAGACGGACAGCCAGTCGTCCCGCCAGGCGCGCACGGTCACCCGGGCGGCGAGTTCGGCCCGCATCGCGGGCAGCAGCCACTCGGCGAGTTCCGCGTAGCCGCCGCCGAGCACGAGCGCGGCCGGGTCGAGCAGGTTGACGGACCCGGCCGCGGCGACGCCGAGCGCCGTACCGGCCCCGGTCAGCGCGGCCCGGACGGCCGGGTCGCCGTCGGCGGCGCGCCGGGCGAGCAGCGCCACCCAGTCGCCCCCGGCGTCGGCGAGGCCCGCGGCGCGCAGCACCGCGGCCTCCCCGGCGTACTGCTCCAGGCAGCCGCGCGCGCCGCACGGGCACGGCGGGCCGTCGGGGTGCACGGGCAGGTGGCCGATCTCCCCGGCGTAGCCGCGGGCGCCGCGCAGCAGCCGACCGTCGACGACCAGGGCCGCGCCGATGCCGGCCTCGGCGGAGAGGTGCAGGAAGTCGTCGGGGCCCTCGCCGAGCCAGAGTTCGGCGAGGCCGCCGAGGTTGGCCTCGTTGTCGACGTCGAGGGGCAGGCCGGCGAGGCCGGCGGCGCCGGCCCCGCGCAGCGCCCGGCGGAGTTCGGCGGCGAGCGGCACGTCCGACCAGCCGAGGTTCGCCGCGCGCTCGACGGTGCCGTCGGCCGCGCCGACCAGGCCGGGGACGGCAACGGCCAGACCGGCCGGTTCGAGGCCGCAGGTGCCGGCGACCTCGCGCAGCAGCGCCGCGAGGTCGGCGAGGACGGCGGCGGGGGTGCGGCCGCGGTTGGGGACGTCGCGGCGCAGCCAGGCGCGCACCTCCCCGCGGAGGTCGACGACGCAGGCGGCGAGGTGTTCGACGCCGATCTCGCCGCCGAGGCCGGCCGGGCCCTGCGGGTCGAGGGCGAGCGCGGTGCCGGGGCGTCCGACCCGGCCGCTCGGCACGGCGGGCCCGCACTCGGCGACGAGCCCGGCCGCCGACAGCTCGTCGACGAGCGAGGAGACCGCCGCGCGGGTGAGTCCGGTGGCGGCGGCGACCTCGGCGCGCGACCGCGGCCCGGCCGCGAACTCGCCGAGCACGAGCGCCAGGTTGGCCCGGCGCATGCCCTGCTGGCTCGCGGGCCTGGCCCGTCTCGTCGCCGTGTCGCGCATCCCCGTCGCACCTCTCGTCCACCGGCCGGGCCGGCACCCTGTCGGGTGTCCGCCCGGCCCCCTGCCGGTCATCGGGCCGAACACCAGGTCGACCGCTTGCAGCGTATCCGCGCCCGGCCGCGCGTTCCGCACGGCGCGGCCCGGGCGCCGTGCGGGTCGGCGGGTGCCGTACGGGTCAGCGGGCGCCGAGCAGCGGCCCGCCGTCGGAGAGGACGGCGGTGATCCGCGCCGCGGTGGCGGTGTCCCGTTCGACCGCCTCCAGGACGGGCCCGGCCGCCGTGTCCCAGCGGCGGGCGACCGCCGCCGGGTGCTCGCCGGTGAGCAGTCCGGCGGCCTGGGCGGCGGCGCCGAGGGCGACGAGTTCGCCGGCGGCCGGCACCTGCACCGCGCGGCCGGAGAGCCGGCGGACGGTGTCCTGCCAGGCGCGGCCGCGGGCGCCGCCGCCGATCAGCAGCAGGGGCTGGTCGCTGCCGGTCTCGCCGCCGGACTCCAGCACGAGGTCGAGGGCGGTGAGCAGGGCGTGGGCGGCGCCGTCGTAGGCGGCCTGGAGCAGCTGGCCGGGGGTGGTGTCGTGGCGCAGGCCGTGGATCAGGCCGGCGGCGTGCGGCAGGGCGGGGGTGCGCTCGCCGTCGAGGAACGGCAGCACGACGGCCTCGCCGCCGGGTTCGACGGCCTGCCGGTCGAGGCCGAGGAGGGTGGCGATGCGGTCGACGGCGAGGGTGCAGTTGAGCGTGCAGGCGAGGGGCAGCCAGTCGCCGTGGGCCGCGGCGAAGCCGGCCACGGTGCCGCCGGGGTCGGCGGGGCGGCCGCGGGTGACGGCGTAGACGGTGCCGGAGGTGCCGAGCGAGAGGGCGGGCCGTCCGTGGGCGGCGCCGGGGCCGCCGCCGAGGCCGAGCCCGAGGGCGGCGGCGGCGTTGTCGCCCGCGCCGAGGGCGACGGGGATGCCGGGCCGCAGGCCGCCGAGGGTGCCGAGGGTCTCGCCGGCCGGGGTGCCGGGCTCGGCGAGGGGCGGCAGCAGCGCGGGGTCGAGGCCGACGAGGGCGAGGATCTCCTCGTCCCAGCCGTGCTCGCCCCACCAGCCGGTGCCGGAGGCGTCGCTGCGCTCGGCGGTGGGGCGGCCGGTGAGCTGCTCGGTGAGGTACTCGTGCGGGAGGCGGACGGCGGCGACCCGGCCGGCGAGGCCCTGGTCGCGCAGCCAGGCCCACTTGCTGACCGTGAAGGAGGCGTTGGGCACGCTGCCGGTGCGGCGGGCCCAGGCGTCGGGGCCGAGCTCGTCGACGAGGGCGGCGGCCTGGCCGGCGGAGCGGGTGTCGTTCCACAGCAGGGCGGGGTGCACGGGTGCGCCGTCCGCGTCGAGGGTGACGAGCCCGTGCTGCTGGCCGCCGACGGCGACGGCCTCGGCCCGGTCGGCGTGGCCGGTGGCCGCGACGGCCTCGTGCAGGGCCTGCCGCCACTGCCGGGGGTCGCTCTCCCGGGCGCCGCCGGTGCCGGTGACGGTGTGCGCGGCGCGGCCCTCGCCGAGGACCTCGCCGGTCTCCGTGTCGACCGCGAGGGCCTTGGTGGCCTGGGTGGAGCTGTCCACCCCGATGACGATCCGTGCCATGTCTCACTCCGTGTGCCGCGCCGGGACTTCCCATCCGTGCCTGGGGATATTAGTTTGTTTTCTGCCCTGACGAATAGCCCCCGGCAGATCTGGAGTACTCCGCCATGCCCACCCCCACCCCCGCGGACAAGTTCACCTTCGGCCTGTGGACCGTCGGCTGGCAGGGCCGCGACCCGTTCGGCGACGCCACCCGCCCCGCCCTCGACCCGGTCGAGACCGTGCACCGCCTCGCCGAGCTCGGCGCGTACGGCGTGACCTTCCACGACGACGACCTGATCCCGTTCGGCTCCTCGGACTCCGAGCGCGACGCGGTCGTCAAGCGCTTCCGCGCCGCCCTGGACGCCACCGGCCTCAAGGTGCCGATGGCCACCACCAACCTCTTCACGCACCCGGTCTTCAAGGACGGCGGCTTCACCTCCAACGACCGCGACGTGCGCCGCTACGCGCTCCGCAAGACCATCCGCAACATCGACCTGGCGGCCGAGCTCGGCGCCACCACGTACGTCGCCTGGGGCGGCCGCGAGGGTGCGGAGCACGGCGGCTCCAAGGACGTCCGGGTCGCGCTGGACCGCCTGAAGGAGGCCTTCGACCTGCTCGGCGAGTACGTCGACCAGAAGGGCTACGACCTGCGGTTCGCGATCGAGCCCAAGCCGAACGAGCCCCGCGGCGACATCCTGCTCCCGACCATCGGCCACGCCCTGGCGTTCATCAACAGCCTGGAGCGCCCGGAGAAGGTCGGCCTCAACCCGGAGGTCGGCCACGAGCAGATGGCGGGCCTGAACTTCACCCACGGCATCGCCCAGGCGCTGTGGCACGACAAGCTGTTCCACATCGACCTGAACGGCCAGTCCGGCATCAAGTACGACCAGGACCTGCGCTTCGGCGCCGGCGACCTGCGCAGCGCGTTCTGGCTGGT
Organism: Kitasatospora sp. NE20-6; assembly: GCF_045862635.1. Taxonomy (NCBI): domain Bacteria; kingdom Bacillati; phylum Actinomycetota; class Actinomycetes; order Kitasatosporales; family Streptomycetaceae; genus Kitasatospora; species Kitasatospora sp. NE20-6. Next base: position 25,911 of record NZ_BPRL01000038.1, on the reverse strand, counting down.
CGACCTGCTGGAGTCGGCCGGCTACGCGGGCCCGCGCCACTTCGACTTCAAGCCGCCGCGCACCGAGGACTTCGAGGGCGTCTGGGCCTCGGCCGCCGGCTGCATGGCCAACTACCTCATGCTGAAGGAGCGGGCCCTGGCGTTCCGCGCCGACCCGGCCGTGCAGGAGGCGCTGCGCGCCGCCCGCCTGGACGAGCTGGCCGTGCCGACCGTCGCGGACGGCCTGGACGCCCTGCTCGCCGACCGCTCGGCGTTCGAGGAGTTCGACGTGGACGCGGCCGCCGCCCGCGGCATGGCCTTCGAGCAGCTCGACCAGCTCGCCATGGAGCACCTGCTCGGCGCCCGCTGAGCCGGGCCCCGGGAGGCCGCCGGGGCCGCCGTCACCGGGGAGCTCAGACCCGTTCGGGTTCGAGCTCCTCGGCGGGCGGCTGCAGCCGCGTGCGGGTGAAGACCCAGCGGTTCATCGCCCAGAAGCGGAAGACCATGGCCAGCAGCGTGCCGACGATCATGCCGCTGAGGAAGTCGGCGACCTCCTGCACCAGCGGGGTGACGTCCGGCTCGCGCAGGTCGAGCACGTAGCGGGAGAACGCGAGCGGCAGGTCGTTGACGACCACCGCGAGGGCGCTCACCACGAGGAAGAGGATCGCCTCGCGGTGCTTCCCGTTGGCGCGGAAGGACCACTGGCGGTTCAGCACGTACGACACGGCGGTGGCGATCACGGTGGCGACGGTGAGCGCCACGACCGGCTTGTGCTGGAGCACGGTGAACTTGAGGCCGAGGTCGACGGCCATGGTCAGCACGAAGCAGGTACCGCCCACCAGCAGGAACTTCACCAGCTTGCGGTGCTGCACCAGCGTGGGCTTCCAGCGCTCCGGGACCCGGGCCAGGGCCCGCTGAGTTGGCGACGGCATTCCGGCAGTGTCCCACGCCCGGATTGCCGCCGGGTACTCGGCGGACCCTCCCGGGGGACCTACCCGTTGGTAATGCGCAGCACGCCCGTCGTGGTGCCCTGGAGCACCACGCCGCCCGGCGCGATCGACCCGACCATCTGCAGCGTGTCGAAGATGAAGCCGCTGCCCAGCCACTTCGTCCGGACCACCCGGCCGGTCGCCGGGTCGACCTCGGCGTAGCTGTACGGGTCGAGCTCGGAGGTGCTCGTGGTGCCCGGGATCACCGGGTCGCGGAGCACCGTGTGGATCAGGCCGTCCGCGGTGGAGAGCCGGGGCACCGCGGCCGAGCGCACGACGGTGTCCCAGCGCAGATCGCAGCCGGAGCCGTCGGCCCGGACGTCGACCCGGCTCAGCCCGCCGCGGAACGCCGCCGACGCGGGCACGCTGGTGCCCGCGCCCTCCGGCAGCTTCGGGTACGGGTAGCCGTAGGTCGAGGCGACGAACACGGCGTTGCCGACCGCGACCGGCGAGTTCTCGCTGCCACTGCCGCCGGCCTTCAGCACGGGCACGGAGCAGACCTGCGCGCCGGAGTCCGCGCGGTACACCAGCAGGCTGACGGTGGGGGCGGCGTTGTCGACGACGGTGACGTACTCGCCGCCGGTGCGCGGGCCGAAGAAGGTCGGCGTCGACCCGGTGCCCCAGCTCAGCTGCCCGGGCTTGCGGCCCGGCCCGCGGTCGTACGGCTGCCGCCAGACGATCTGCGGGGTGCCGTCGGCGGTGGCGGTCAGCAGGTAGGTGGCGTGCGTGGTGGCGACGGCGGTGCCGCCGGGCGCGGTGGAGATGGAGTTGGCCACCGTCTCGCCCGCGGGGAGCGGGAGCGTGCGGACGGTGCCGGTGCGGTCGTCGGCGGTGCCGACCGTGCCGCCGCCGGTGGCGAACCACACCCGGCCCTGCCAGTCCGGGGAGATCCCGGTGACCGCGTCGCCGGACGGCAGCGCGGACCCCAGCGGCAGCGAGGAGTCGACGGAGAGCTGCCAGGCGCCGGTGGCGGTGCGGTGGTGCCCGACGCGCAGCAGGCTGCCCCCGCCGTCGACGGCGACCAGGCGGTCCCGGTCGTCGAGGTAGGCGTAGACGCCGCCGAGCAGGGAGCCCTTGGTGATCGGCAGCGACGCCAGCGAGTCCCCGGTCGCCGGGTCGAGCAGGTGCACGGTCGGGGTGAGGCCGAAGATCGCGGTGCACAGCGCGACCGGGTAGCCGTCGGCGCCCACCAGCACGGTCGGGCAGGCCGAGGCGAGCGCGGCCCGGTGCGAGGTGAGCGGCCCGGCGGCGGGCCCCGGCAGCGGGGTCGCGTCGGAGGAGCCGGTGTCGCCGTGCATGGTGGCGGTGCCGTCGGGGCCCGCGTACGGGTTGTGCGGCGGCAGCGGGCCGAAGCCCTCCGCGCCGGCGGCGGGGGCCGCCGGGGCGAGGGCGAGCAGCACGGCGGCGGCGAGGGCGGGCAGCGCGAGGCGCATGGGGTTGTCCCGTCGGGTGAGGAGGGCAGGGAGGACCGCGCGGCGGTGCTCGCACCCGGACGTGCTCCCGGCCTCGGCCGGGCGGGGGCACCGCGCTCAGAGGGCGCGGTGACAGCTCGCGGAGCACGCGTACGCCAGGTCGACGTCGAGTCGACGGCTCAGGTACGCGTGGCGATGCATGGGACCAGCCTGGCGTGCTGACGGTTCGTCGTACAAGGGTCGTCTCACCTTCCGGGCACGCCTGCGGGGCCGCGGGCGGCTCCTCCGCCGCCCGCGGCCCCGCGGTGCCTGCCGCTACGCGGCGGCGGCGACCGGCACCTCCGCCGGCTCCAGGGCCAGCGCCAGCACCTCCCGCACGTCGGCGACCGGGTGCACGGCCAGCCGCTCCAGCACCTCGGCCGGCACGTCGTCCAGGTCGGCCTCGTTGCGCCTGGGGATGATCACCGTGGTGATCCCGGCCCGGTCGGCGGCGAGCAGCTTCTGCTTCACCCCGCCGATCGGCAGCACCCGCCCGGTCAGCGACACCTCGCCCGTCATCGCCACGTCGGTGCGCACCTTGCGGCCCGAGAGCAGCGAGGCCAGCGCGGTCGTCATGGTGACGCCGGCGCTCGGCCCGTCTTTGGGGACGGCCCCGGCGGGCACGTGCAGGTGGATGCCGCGCTCCCGCAGTCCGGTGACGGGCAGTTCCAGCTCGGCGCCGCGCGAGCGGAGGTAGGAGAGCGCGATGTGCGCGGACTCCTTCATCACGTCGCCCAGCTGCCCGGTCAGGGTCAGCCCGGTCGACCCGGTCTCGGCGTCCGCCAGCGAGGCCTCGATGTAGAGGACGTCGCCGCCGGCGCCGGTGACGGCGAGGCCGGTGGCCACGCCCGGCACCGCGGTACGCCGCTCCGCGGGCTCCTGCGCGGACTCCGGGGTGTGGTGCGGCCGCCCGATGAGCGCCCGCAGGTCGTCGGCGCCGATCGCGACGGGCAGCTCGCGCTCGCCGAGCTCGCTCTGCGCCGCGACCTTCCGCAGGATGCGGGCGATCGAGCGCTCCAGGGTGCGCACGCCCGCCTCGCGGGTGTACTCGCCGGCCAGCCGGCGCAGTGCGCCCTCGTCGACGGCGACCTCGTCCGTCTTCAGCCCGGCCTTCTCCAGCTGGCGGGGCAGCAGGTGGTCGCGGGCGATGACGACCTTCTCGTCCTCGGTGTAGCCGTCGAGGCGCACCAGCTCCATCCGGTCGAGCAGCGGCTCGGGGATGGCCTCCAGCACGTTGGCGGTGGCGAGGAAGACCACGTCGGAGAGGTCCAGCTCGACCTCCAGGTAGTGGTCGCGGAAGGTGTGGTTCTGCGCCGGGTCGAGCACCTCCAGCAGGGCGGCGGCCGGGTCGCCGCGGTAGTCGGAGCCGACCTTGTCGATCTCGTCGAGCAGGACGACCGGGTTCATCGAGCCGGCCTCCTTGATCGCGCGGACGATCCGGCCGGGCAGCGCGCCGACGTAGGTGCGCCGGTGGCCGCGGATCTCCGCCTCGTCGCGGACGCCGCCGAGCGCCACCCGGACGAAGGAGCGGCCCATGGCGCGGGCCACCGACTCGCCGAGCGAGGTCTTGCCGACGCCGGGCGGGCCCACCAGGGCCAGCACCGCGCCGCCGCGGCGGCCGCCGACGAGGCCGAGACCCCGGTCGGCGCGGCGCTTGCGGACGGCCAGGTACTCGACGATGCGGTCCTTCACGTCCGCCAGACCGGCGTGGTCGGCGTCGAGCACGGCGCGGGCGCCGGCGATGTCGTACGCGTCCTCGGAGCGCTCGCTCCAGGGCAGCTCCAGCACGGTGTCCAGCCAGGTGCGGATCCACGAGCCCTCGGGCGACTGCTCGCTGGAGCGCTCCAGCTTGTCGACCTCCTTGAGGGCGGCCTCGCGGACCTTCTCCGGCAGGTCGGCGGCCTCCACCCGGGCCCGGTAGTCGTCCTCCTCGGAGGCCGCACCGCCGTCGAGCTCGGCCAGTTCCTTGCGGACGGCCTCCAGCTGGCGGCGCAGCAGGAACTCCTTCTGCTGCTTGGCCACGCCCTCCTCGACGTCCTTGCGGATGGTGTCGTTGACCTCCTCCTCGGCGAGGTGGTCGCGCAGCAGCGTCAGCGCGTAGCCGAGGCGGGCGAGCTGGTCGGCCTCCAGGAGCACCTTGAGCTTCTGCTCGGCGGTGGCGAAGGGGGCGTAGCCGATGTTGTCGGCGAGTTCGCCGACGCCGTCGATCTGGGCGACGCGGTCGACGATCTGCCAGGCGCCGCGCTTGCGCAGCCACTCGGTGGAGAGCGCCTTGTACTCCTTGACCAGCTCGGCGGCGCGGCCCGCCACCGGGGTGCCGACCGAGGACTCGCGGAAGGGCGTGGTCTCGACCCAGAGCGCGGCGCCGGGGCCGGTGGTGCCGGCGCCGATGCGCACCCGGCGCACGGCGCGCACCAGCGCGGCGGGGTCTCCGTCGGCGAGGCGCCCGACCTGCTCGACGGTGGCCAGCGTGCCGACCGCGGCGTAGGAGCCGTCGAGCCGCGGCACCAGCAGCACCTGGGGCTTGGCGCCGGCGGCCCCGGCCGCCCGGGCGGCCTCGACGGCGGCGCGGACCTCGGCGTCGGAGAGGTCGAGCGGGACGACCATGCCGGGGAGCACGACCTCGTCGTCGAGCGGCAGCACGGGCAGGGTGAGCGGTGTGGACGTCGATGCCATGATCTCTCCCCAGTCAGTGAAGTTGAGCTGACCTGACTAAGGATCGGCGGGGCGCGATTGTTCCCCGGCCGGTGTTCGCTCTGGGCGATCGGTCGGCGACCCGGGGAGAGGCGCAGCTCAGGCGTGCGACGGGAGTGCCGGGCGGCCTGCCGTCCGGGGCGGCCCGGGGCGGATCCGGCGCCGCAGCGGCCGCCAGAGGGCGATGCCGGCGAGGAGGGCGGCCGGATGGCCGGTGACGGTCACCGGATCCGCCCCGAGGAGGGACGACTGCGCGACGTACACGGCCGCGGCGGCCAGCACGGCCGCCCGGGCGCGCGGGCGGAGCAGCCCCGCGAGGGCCCCGAGGCAGGCGAGCACGCCGTAGCTGACGCCGATGTCGAGGGCGTCGAGGAGGTCCGGGGAGAGCCGGCCGGCGGCGACCGAGGCGAGCACGACGCCCTGGGAGAGCAGGGTCGCGCCGACGTGCCCGGCGACGAACACCGCGGCGGCCGGGCCGGCGCCGACCCGCCGTTCGAGCGGGGCGACGGTCAGCGCGAAGGCCCAGAGGTAGGGGGTCCAGATCGGCCCGGCCACCCAGAGGCCGCTGGCGAGCAGGGCGGGCGCGGGGTGGTGCAGGAGGTTGTGGACGTCCGTGCTGGAGAGCGCCTGCAGCCGGTGCACCCGCACGGGGTCGCCGAAGCGGGCGAGGAGCGTGGTGCCGAGCAGCAGGGCGAGGTACGCGACGGTGAAGGGGGTGCGGCGGGGGGTCGGCACCGCGCCGCGCAGCAGCCGGACGGCCGGGTGCGGTCCGGGTGGGTCCGCCGGGTGGCCGGCGCCTGCCATGGGCCCTCCGTCCGCCGCCGGCGGACCGGCGCGCGAGGCCCTCGCAGCGGTGGTGAGGGCGCACGGGGATGCGCACGGACGGTGCCCGCGAGGACACCGTCGATCCTTGTCGTGACCACGATACGTTCCCAGCCTGGGAGCCTGCTGGGTAAGAGCTGTGAAGGTTGCTTGAGCTTCGGCGACGTCCGCGGCCGCCTTGGTCCGTACCTTCCCTCCGTTCACGGACGAGCATCGCTTCCGTAAGGACCGCAACCCCGGCCAGGGGTCGTACAGAGCGTTCCGGCCGGGAAAATCGCCCGGTAAGGTATCGCCCCGTGCCCGGTCCCGGACGGGAACCGGCACGGCCATGGCCCGGATCCACCCGAGCCATCTGCCGGAACGCCCACGGTGTCCGTACTCTGCGTGGAGTGCGGGCCGGGTGCGCGAGCCACACGGCGCATCCACGCCGCGCAGGAAGCCGTCGGCGGAACGGCGCCCTGCGGGACACGGCAGGCCGGGCACAAGCCCACGACGGAACAAGACGACTACGACGCGGCGCCCGCCACCCCCACAGGTGGCCGGCCCGCAGCCCTGGGGGCGGTGGCGTGACCGTGACAGAAATTCAGCAGGAGACCGGCAGCAGCCAGGTCGGTACGCAGCGGCGGGTGCTGGTGGTGGAGGACGAGCCCACCATCGCCGAGTCCATCGCGGCCAGGCTCGGCGCGGAGGGCTTCAAGGTCGCCGTGGCCCACGACGGCCCCGGCGCGGTGGACGGGTTCCACACCTGGCAGCCCGACCTCGTGGTGCTCGACATCATGCTGCCCGGCTTCGACGGCCTGGAGGTGTGCCGCCGGATCCAGGCGCAGCGCCCGGTGCCCGTCCTGATGCTCACCGCCCGCGACGACGAGACCGACCTGCTGGTCGGCCTGGGCGTCGGCGCGGACGACTACATGACCAAGCCGTTCTCGATGCGCGAGCTGGCCGCCCGCGTCAACGTGCTGCTGCGCCGCGTGGAGCGCGCCCAGCAGGCCGCGAGGACGCCGGCCCTCGGCTCGCTGCGCTTCGGCGAGCTGGAGATCGACCACGTGCAGCGCCGGGTGCGGCTCGGCTCGGGCGACGTCCACCTGACGCCGACCGAGTTCGACCTGCTGGCCTGCCTCGCCGCGCAGCCGCGCGCGGTGCTCACCCGCGAGCAGCTGCTCGCGGAGGTCTGGGACTGGACGGACGCCTCGGGCACCCGCACGGTCGACAGCCACGTCAAGGCGCTCCGCCGGAAGATCGGCGCGAGCTGGATCCGCACGGTGCACGGCGTCGGGTACGCCCTGGAGGCACCGCTCTCCTAGCTGTTCTCCGACGGCGTCGCGCCGAGGGCTGGGCCGCCGGGGGGCCCACGCTCTCGTCCCGCGGGGTACCGACACCCAGGGACACCATGACCTTTCCGCAGCAACGCAACAAGGACGCCGCCGCGCGTCCGCGCCCCGGCCTGGCCGGCCGGGCCGCCCGCCGGGTGTGGGCCGACATGCGCCCGTTCGACCCGGTGCGATCGATCAAGGGCAAGCTCGCCCTGCTGGTGATCGTGTCCGTCTTCCTGGCGACCGGCATGGTGGTCGTCGCGATCCGCTCCGAGACGCAGATCCGGATCATCATGATCTTCTCGATGATCGCGTCGCTGCTCTTCATGCAGTTCCTCGCGCACGGGCTGACCGCCCCGCTGCGCGCGATGACCGCCGCCGCGAGCGCCATGGCCCGCGGCGACTACAGCACCCGGGTCGACACCGCCTCCCGGGACGAGATCGGCGAGCTCGCCGACTCGTTCAACCGCATGGCCGCCGACCTGGAGGCCGCCGACCGGCACCGGCGCGAGCTCATCGCCAACGTCTCGCACGAGCTGCGCACGCCCATCGCCGCCCTCCGGGCCGTCCTGGAGAACGTCGTCGACGGCGTCGTCCAGCCCGAACCGAAGACGCTGGGCGCGGCGCTGGAGCAGACCGAGCGGCTCGGGCGGCTGATCACCCACCTGCTGGACCTCTCCAAGCTCGACGGCGGGGTCGTCCCGCTCGACAGCCGCCCCTTCGAGGTGCGCCCGTTCCTGGACGGCGTGCTGCGCGGGGTCACCGTCGACGGCGCCACCGCCGGCGGCGCGTACGGGCGGCGCGGCGACGTGCAGCTGAGCCTGGACGTCGATCCGCCCGGCCTCACGGCCGTCGCCGACGAGGAGCGCCTGCACCAGGTGGTGGCCAACCTCGTCGACAACGCCTGCAAGCACTCGCCGGCCGGCGGCACCGTGACGGTGCGTGCCCGGCCCGGCGAGGGGCGCGGCGGGCTGCGGCTGCAGGTCGAGGACCAGGGGCCGGGCATCCCGGTGCAGGACCGCGAGCGGGTGTTCGAACGCTTCGGCCGCAGCGGCACCGCGACGGCCCAGGGGCCGGGCAGCGACGGCGGCACCGGCCTGGGCCTGGCCATCGCCCGCTGGGCGGTCGACCTGCACGGCGGCGAGATCCGGGTGGCCGAGGCCGCGCCGGGCTGCCGGATCGAGGTCTCGCTGCCGGGTGAGCCCATAGCGGTGTAGTTGTCACACAACCGGTACATACCGGGGCCGGTCCCGCTCGGGGCCGGCCCCGGAGTCCGTATTGTCGGGTTTTCAGGGGATAATGACGGTGAGCGAAGGTGTCAGGTTCCCTGCCTGCGCGGTTTTGTAACGCGCACAATCGGCCCAAAATCGGCCGGTCACTGTGATCTGGGCGACGCCTGGCCTCGGAGGACTGCGCGATCACTGGTCGGAGGCGTAGCCTTAATCCCCGCTGTCCACCATCCAAAAAGGAAGCGGAAGAGGGCGGTTGCCCCGATGTCGCCACACCCTGAAACCCCCAGCTCGGCAAGTACCACTGGCTTCGGCCCCAACGAGTGGCTCGTCGACGAGATCTACCAGCAGTACCTCCAGGACCCGAGTTCCGTAGACCGGGCCTGGTGGGACTTTTTCGCCGACTACAAGCCCGGTACCGAGGTGACTCCAGTGACCCAGGCCGCAACCCAGGTCGGCCCCGCGCCGACCACCGTTGCTGCTCCTGCCGCTCCTGCCGTCGAGGCGGCGCCCGCCCCCGCTGCACCGGCCGCGCCGGTCCAGCCGGCGCCTGCGCCACTCGCCGCAGCCCCTGCAGCGCCGCCCGCGCCGAAGGCCGCCGCTCCCGCGGCCGCCCCCGCGCCGACCGCGCAGGGCCCCGAGCTCGTCCAGTTGCGCGGCCCGTCCAAGGCCGTCGCGACCAACATGGACGCCTCGCTGGAGGTGCCGACCGCGACGTCGGTGCGTGCCGTCCCGGCCAAGCTGCTGATCGACAACCGCATCGTCATCAACAACCACCTGCAGCGCGCCCGTGGCGGCAAGGTGTCCTTCACCCACCTGATCGGTTACGCCCTGGTCCAGGCCATCAAGGCCTCCCCGGGCATGAACCACAGCTACAAGGTGGAGGACGGCAAGGCCTACCTGGTCAAGCCCGCGCACGTGAACCTCGGCCTCGCCATCGACCTGGTGAAGCCGAACGGCGACCGCCAGCTCGTCGTCGCGGCCATCAAGAAGGCCGAGACGCTCGACTTCTTCGGCTTCTGGCAGGCCTACGAGGACATCGTCCGCCGGGCCCGCGCCAACAAGCTGACGATGGACGACTTCACCGGCGTCACCGTCTCGCTGACCAACCCCGGCGGCATCGGCACCGTGCACTCCGTGCCGCGCCTCATGCAGAACCAGGGCACCATCGTCGGCGTCGGCGCCATGGAGTACCCGGCCGAGTTCCAGGGCTCCTCGCCCGAGACGCTGGCCCGCCTCGGCGTCTCGAAGATCATGACGCTGACCTCGACCTACGACCACCGGGTCATCCAGGGCGCGGCCTCCGGCGAGTTCCTGCGCACGATCCACCAGCTCCTGCTGGGCGAGCACGGCTTCTACGACGAGGTCTTCGAGTCGCTGCGCATCCCCTACGAGCCGGTGCGCTGGGCGACGGACGTCGCCGCCACCCACGACGACGAGGTCAACAAGACCGCGCGCGTCATGGAGCTCATCCACGCGTACCGCGTGCGCGGCCACCTCATGGCCGACACCGACCCGCTGGAGTACAAGCAGCGCAAGCACCCCGACCTGGACGTCGTGCAGCACGGCCTCACCCTGTGGGACCTGGAGCGCGAGTTCGCGGTCGGCGGCTTCGGCGGCAACAAGATGATGAAGCTCCGCGACATCCTCGGCCTGCTGCGCAACACGTACTGCCGCACCGTCGGCATCGAGTACATGCACATCCAGGACCCGAAGCAGCGCAAGTGGCTGCAGGAGCGCCTGGAGAAGCCGTACACGAAGCCCGAGCGCGAGGAGCAGCTGCGCATCCTGCGCCGGCTGAACTCCGCCGAGGCCTTCGAGACGTTCCTGCAGACCAAGTACGTCGGGCAGAAGCGTTTCTCGCTGGAGGGCGGCGAGTCGCTCATCCCGCTGCTGGACGCCACGATCGACGCCGCCGCCGAGCACCGCATCGACGAGGCCGTCATCGGCATGGCCCACCGCGGCCGCCTGAACGTGCTGGCCAACATCGTCGGCAAGCCGTACGGCAAGATCTTCGGCGAGTTCGAGGGCAACCTCGACCCGAAGTCGATGCACGGCTCCGGCGATGTCAAGTACCACCTGGGCTCCGAGGGCACCTTCACCGGCCTCGACGGCGAGACCATCAAGGTGTCGCTCGCCGCCAACCCGTCCCACCTGGAGACGGTCGACCCGGTCGTCGAGGGCATCGCCCGCGCCAAGCAGGACATCCTCGACCAGGGCGGCACGACCTTCCCGGTGCTGCCGATCCAGGTGCACGGCGACGCGGCCTTCGCCGGCCAGGGCGTCGTCGCGGAGACCCTGAACATGTCGCAGCTGCGCGGCTACCGCACCGGCGGCACCGTGCACATCGTGGTGAACAACCAGGTCGGCTTCACCGCCGCCCCGGCGTCCTCGCGCTCGTCGATGTACTGCACCGACGTCGCGCGCATGATCGAGGCGCCGATCTTCCACGTGAACGGCGACGACCCGGAGGCCGTGGTCCGCATCGCGCGGCTCGCCTTCGAGTTCCGGCAGGAGTTCCACAAGGACGTCGTCATCGACCTCATCTGCTACCGCCGCCGCGGTCACAACGAGGCCGACAACCCGTCGTTCACCCAGCCGCTGATGTACGACCTGATCGACAAGAAGCGCTCGGTGCGCAAGCTGTACACCGAGGGCCTGATCGGTCGCGGCGACATCACCATGGAAGAGGCGGAGCAGGCGCTCCAGGACTTCCAGGGCCAGCTGGAGAAGGTCTTCGCCGAGGTCCGCGAAGCCGCGGGCGCCCCGGCGGCCGCCGCCAACGGCAAGCCCGTCGCGGACTTCCCGGTGAGCATCCAGACCGGCATCTCCGAGGAGATGGTCAAGCGGATCGCCGCCTCGCAGGTCAACCTGCCGGACTGGCTGACCGTGCACCCGCGCCTGCTGCCGCAGCTGCAGCGCCGCGCCGCCTCGATCGAGGACAACACCATCGACTGGGCCACCGGCGAGGCGCTCGCCATCGGCTCGCTGCTGATGGAGGGCCACCCCGTCCGCCTCGCCGGCCAGGACAGCCGCCGCGGCACCTTCGGCCAGCGCCACGCCGTCCTCATCGACCGCAACACCGGCGAGGACTACACCCCGCTGCTGTACCTGACGGAGGACCAGGCCCGCTTCACCGTGTACGACAGCCTGCTGTCCGAGTACGCGGCGATGGGCTTCGAGTACGGCTACTCGCTGACCCGCCCGAACGCGCTGGTCATGTGGGAGGCGCAGTTCGGCGACTTCGTCAACGGCGCGCAGACCATGGTCGACGAGTACATCGCCTCCGCCGAGCAGAAGTGGGGCCAGCACTCCGGCGTCACCCTGCTGCTGCCGCACGGCTTCGAGGGCCAGGGCCCGGACCACTCGTCCGCCCGCCCGGAGCGCTTCCTGCAGCTGTGCGCGCAGAACAACATGACGGTCGCGATGCCCACCTCGCCGTCGAACTACTTCCACCTGCTGCGCTGGCAGGCGCACAACCCGCACCACAAGCCGCTCATCGTCTTCACCCCGAAGTCGATGCTGCGTCTGAAGGCCGCCGCGTCCGCCGCCGCCGAGTTCACGTCCGGGGCGTTCCGCCCGGTCATCGGCGACAGCACGGTGGACCCGGCGCAGGTGCGCAAGGTCGTCATCACCTCCGGCAAGTTCTACTACGACCTGGAGTCGGCCCGTGCCGAGCGCGGTGTCACCGACACCGCCATCGTCCGGGTCGAGCGGCTCTACCCGCTGCCGATCTCCGAGCTGCAGGAGGAGCTGGGCCGCTTCGGCGACAACGTCCAGTTCATCTGGGCGCAGGAGGAGCCTGCCAACCAGGGCGCATGGCCGTTCATCGCCATGAACCTGGTCGACCACCTGCAGGTCGTCATCGGCCGCAACGCCAACGGCGCGCGCCTGCGCCGTGTCGCCCGGACGGCCTCCTCGGCCCCCGCGGTCGGCTCGGCCAAGCGGCACGCCGCCGAGCAGCAGGGCCTCGTCGACGAGGTGTTCTCGCTCTGACGCGGCACCGCTGACACGGCGTCGCCGACGCACCGTCACGAGGCCCGGTCCCGCTCCCGCGGGGCCGGGCCTCGGCGCGTGCGGCGACACCCCGCCGGTCTGCCGGTCCGTCAGGTCGCTACGGTGTGACCGTCCTGTCGCACCGTGGGGGAGCCGCCGCCATGCCCGCCGATCTGCCGTCCGTCTTCCAGCCGCTCCACCCGGACGACCCCCGGGAGGTCGGCGGCTACCGGCTGTTCGCCCGCCTGGGCGCCGGCGGCATGGGGCGGGTGTACCTGTCGTACACGCCGGGCGGGCGGCCGGTGGCGCTCAAGGTGGTGCGCCCGGAGTTCGCCGAGGACGGGGAGTTCCGGCGGCGGTTCGCCCAGGAGGTGGCGAGCGCACAGCGCATCCACGGCCTGTACACCGCCCAGGTGATCGACTCGGGCGCCGACGCGGACGCGCCGTGGCTCGTCACCGCCTACGTGCCCGGCCCCTCGCTGCAGCAGGTGATCCGCGAGCACGGGGCCCTGCCCGTCCGCACGGTGCTGCTGCTGATCGGCGGCATCGCCGAGGCCCTGCAGGCGATCCACAGCGTGCAGGTGGTGCACCGCGACCTCAAGCCGGCCAACGTGCTGGTCGCCGCGGACGGCCCGCGGGTGATCGACTTCGGCATCGCCCGGGCCGCCGACGCCACCGCGCTCACCGGCACCGGCTTCCGGATCGGCTCGCCCGCCTTCATGTCGCCCGAGCAGGCCCAGGGGCGGCCGGTCACCCCCGCCACCGACGTCTTCGCGCTCGGCGCACTGGCCGCGTACGCGGTCGGCGGCACACCGCCGTTCGGCGAGGGCCCGGAGACGGCCGTGCTCTACCGCGTGGTCCACGAGCCGCCGGACCTCGGGAACGTGCCGGCCGACCTGCGCGGACTGCTGGAGCGCTGCCTCGCCAAGCGGCCCGAGGACCGGCCGGCCCCGGCCGAGCTCATCGAGGCCGCCCGCAGCCACCCCGGGGTCGGCGGTCAGCTCCGCTTCTCCGACGACTGGCTGCCCGCACCCGTCGGCACGGAGATCACCCGGCGCGCCGACCTGCCGCGGACCCCGCCCACCCCGCTGCCGGCACCGCCCGCGGGGCCGCCGACCCTACCGGCCGGCGCGCCCTCGCCCGCCGCTCCCCCGCCGCCGGCCGGACCACCGGCCGGCACGGTCGCACCGCCGCCCGGGGTGGCACCGCCGCTCGGGGCCTTCGGGCCGCCGCAGGCCCCCGCGGGCGCACCGGCCCCGCCCGTACCGCCGGGGCAGGCGACTCCGTACCAGCACCAGCAGCACCAGCACCCGGGCTTCGCCGCCACGGCGCCGCGGCCCGCGGCCCACCCCGGCCCGGCGCCGGTCCGGCGGGGCGGGGTCTCGTGGCGGACGGTGCTCGGCATCGCGGCGGCGACCGCGGCCGCCGGCACGCTCGCCGGCGTCCTGCTGACGAGCGGCGACACGGAGGGCGGCACCGCGGGGCAGCGGCACCCGGCCGCGCAGGGCACCGCGCCCGGCGGCGGCACGGGGACGGGGGCGGGGACGGACAAGACTCCGGCGGCGTCCCGGGAATCGGCCGGGGCGGGCGGCTCCGCCACGGCGGCGCCCGGCGGCACGTACACCGAGCTGTACCGCGACCGCGAACTGGCGAGCCCGGACTACACGTACGTCTTCGACCTGGCGAACGGCAAGGTCGTCTCCTCCTCGACGTCTCCGGCCTGGGCGCTGGAGCCGACCTACGGCCACTTCACCTGGTCGAGCGGTTCGGACGTCTACTTCGACAAGCAGCCGCAGCTCACCCCGGCCGCGTGCACCGGCGGCATCGAGCAGCAGCCGCTGACCGAGCTGAAGTACGACGACCTGCCGGCCGGCCGGCTGTTCTGCGTGCGCAACCGGGAGAGCGGCGACGTGGTGATCGCGAAGGTGGTGGAGCAGGGCCGGGCCAGCGGGGCGGCCAGGGTGTCGCTCACCTACTACCGCAACGACGCCTGACCTGCCGGGACTATTCTGACCGGGTCACACCCCACCGGACCGGAGCGCACCGTGTACTTCACCGACCGAGGCATCGAGGAGCTGGCGAGCCGGCGCGGCGACGAGGAGGTCACCTTCGAGTGGCTGGCCGAGCGCCTGCGCGAGTTCGTCGACCTCAACCCGGACTTCGAGGTCCCCGTCGAGCGGCTGGCCACCTGGCTGGCCAGGCTCGACGACGAGGACGAGGACTGACCCCGAGACCACCCCGAGACGGGCCCGGAAGCAACCCCTGCTTCCGGGCCCTCGCGGTCTCCGGCCCTTGACTTCCGCGATACGCGACATATCGTGTTGAGGAGTGAACGCGATACATCGCGATCGGGAGGACGGGGAACAGTCATGAGCCAGTGGACGGTCGAGGGACCTGAGAAGATCACCATCGACGAGCCGGTCACCGCACTGCACGTGCGGATCATGGGCGGCGCCGTCAACGTCGTCGCCGCCGACGGCCCGGCCCGCCTGGAGGTCACCGACCTGGAGGGCGAGCCGCTGCTCGTCACCCTCGACGACGGCGTCCTCACCGTGGCCTACAAGGACCTCAGCTGGGCGGAGCTCGGCGAGGCCGTGAAGTCCGTGCAGACCGTCAAGGCGTTCCTCGGCTCCCTGCGCCGCCGGCGCAGTGCCTCGGTCTCCCTCGCCGTGCCCGCCGGCACCGAGGTCCGCTCCGGCTCCGCCTCGGCCGAGACCACCGTCTCCGGCCTCACCGGCCCGGTCACCGTGCACGGCGCCAGCGGCGCCACCACCCTCGTCGGCCTCTCCGGACGCATCCATGCCAACACCGTCTCCGGCGACGTCGACGCGCAGTCCGTCTCCGGCGAGCTGCGGGTGCACACCGTCTCCGGGCAGCTCACCGTCGTCGCCGGCACCGCCGACAAGGTGCAGGCCAAGACCGTCAGCGGGGCGGTCACCCTCGACCTCGACGTGCAGACGCCCACCGACATCGCCGTGACCACCGTCAGCGGCCCGGTCGCCGTGCGACTGCCCTCGTTGGCGGACGCCAAGGTCGAGGCCGGCACCACCACCGGCGACGTCAGCTCCACCTTCACCGAGCTCACCGTGGCCGGCAGCTGGGGCGCCAAGCGGCTCTCCGGCCAGCTCGGCAGCGGCAGCGGCCGGCTGCAGGTCACCACCGTCTCCGGGCCGATCACCGTGCTCCGCCGCCCCGACACCGACGACGACGCTCCCGTCAGGGAGCTCGCCCCCACCGCCGACACCGCCGCGCCGGACACCGCCGGCCCCGACCTCACCAAGGAGGCCTGAGCGATGACCCCCGTCTTCGGCCACGGCCGGCTCCGCCTCTACCTGCTCAAGCTGCTCGACGAGAGCCCACGGCACGGCTACGAGGTGATCCGCCTCCTGGAGGAGCGCTTCGAGGGGCTGTACGCGCCCTCCGCCGGCACCGTCTACCCGCGGCTCGCCAAGCTGGAGAAGGAGGGCCTGGTCGCCCACAGCACCGAGGGCGGCCGCAAGGTCTACCGGCTCACCGACGCCGGGCGCTCCGAGCTGGCGGCCCGCCAGGGCGAGCTCGCCGAGCTGGAGGTGGAGATCCGCGACTCGGTCGCCCAGCTCGCCGGGGCCATCCGCGAGGACGTCCGGGACACCGCCAAGGACCTCCGCGAGGAGCTGTGGGGCGCCGCCCGGCAGGCCCCCCGCCCGGAGGCCGCCCCCGGCGGCGGCGACCCGTGGGCGGGCCCCTGGGGCGACCGGGAGTCCTGGCAGCGCGCCAAGGAGGAGTACGAGCGCTTCCGCACCCAGGCCAAGGAGCAGGCCAGGCGCGCCAAGGAGCAGGAGCGGGCCGCCAAGGCCCAGGCGAAGGCCGCCGAGGAGGAGGCCCGCCGGCTCCGCGCCCAGTCGAAGGCGGCACGCAGCGCCACCCAGCAGGAGGCGCTGCGGATCAAGCGGCGCGTCGAGGAGCAGGTCCGCGAGCACGCGGCGCGCGGCGACTGGTCGACCGGCCTGACGGAGGGCCTGGCCGAGCTGACCCGCAGTCTCGGCGGACTGGCCGACGCCGCCCGCTGGGGACAGCCCGGCTCCGCCGAGGACGTCCGGGTGACCCGGATCGACCTCGACAAGGACACCGACCCGGGCACCGGTCAGGACGCCGGCGCGGCCGAACGGCCCGCAGCGCCCGCCGAGGTGCCGGCCTGGGCCCGCACCGACGCCGTCGGCGACCCGGCGCGCGAGCTGGAGCGGCTGCTCGACCGGTTCCGCGACCAGGTCCGCGACGCCGCGCGCGACGGCGGCGTGACGGCCGGCCGGCTGGACGACGCCCGTGCGGTGCTCGTCTCCGCCGAGGAGCGGCTGCGGCGGCTGCTCGGCTGACGGGCGCCTGCACGGGCCGGACCCGCCGTCGCCGGTGGCGGCGGCGGGCCTTGCCGTGCCGACCCGGTGTCGGGGCGCCAGGGCGTCAGGGCGTCAGGGCGTCAGGGCGTCAGCACGATCTTGCCGAAGACGTCGCCCTTGGCCAGCCGTGCGAAGCCGTCCCGGGCGTCGGCCAGCGGCAGCACCGAGTCGATGACCGGCCGTACGCCGGAGTTGGCGCAGAGGGCGAGCAGCCCGGCCAGCTCCTCCTTGGTGCCCATGGTCGAGCCGACCACGCGGAGCTCCAGGAAGAAGATCCGGTTGAGCTCGGCGGCCTTCGGGCTGGGCCCGGAGGTCGCACCGGAGATCACGATCGTGCCGCCGGGCCGCAGCGACTTCACCGAGTGCGACCAGGTGGCGGCGCCGACGGTCTCCATCACGGCGTCGACCCGCTCGGGCAGCCGGGCGCCGCTCTCGAAGGCGGCGTCGGCGCCGAGGTCGACGGCCCGGGCGCGCTTGACCTCGTCGCGGCCGGTGACCCAGACGCGCAGCCCGGCGGCCTTGGCGAGGACGACCAGCGCGGTCGAGACGCCGCCTCCGGCGCCCTGGACGAGCACGGTGTCGCCGGGCCTGACCCCGGCGTTGGTGAAGAGCATGCGGTAGGCGGTCAGCCAGGCGGTCGGCAGGCAGGCGGCCTGCTCGAAGGTGAGTTCGGCGGGCTTGGGCAGCAGGTTCCAGGTGGGGACGGCGACCTTGGCCGCGAAGGTGCCCTGGTAGCGCTCGGTGAGGATGGAGCGGGGCTCAGCGGCGCCGACACCGTGGCCGCTCTGGCCGACGACGGAGTGCAGGACGACCTCGTTGCCGTGCTCGTCGATGCCGGCGGCGTCGCAGCCGAGGATCATCGGGAGGCGCTCGGCGGGCAGGCCGACGCCGCGCAGCGACCACAGGTCGTGGTGGTTGAGGGTGGCGGCCCGGACGGTGACGATGCTCCAGCCCTCGCGCGCCTCGGGCTCCGGGAGGTCGCCCAGCTCCAGGGCGCTCAGCGGGTCGTCGGCGTCGGTGCGGGCGGCGTAGGCAGCAAACATGCCCCGGACGATAGCCGCGCCGACCGGGGCCCGGTACCACGCGTCGGTGTGACCCTCGTTGCGTGTCGGTGCCCCGGCCGGCTCTGGTACGGCCGGGCGGACGCGGCGGGCGGCGGGCGCCCGCCGGTGCGTCAGCGGCGGGCGACGCCCTCGGCGCGGGCGGCCTCGGCGACCGCCTTGGTGACGGCCGGTGCGACCCGCTCGTCGAACGGCGACGGGATGACCTTCTGCGGGGTCAGCTCGTCGGCGACGACGGCGGCGAGGGCCGTGGCGGCGGCGAGCTTCATGCCCTCGGTGATCCGGGTGGCCCGGACCTGCAGCGCCCCGGCGAAGATGCCGGGGAAGGCCAGCACGTTGTTGATCTGGTTCGGGAAGTCGCTGCGTCCGGTGGCGACCACCGCGGCGTACTTGTGGGCGACCTCCGGGTGGATCTCCGGGGTGGGGTTGGCCATCGCGAAGACGAAGCAGCCCGGCGCCATGGTGGCGACGACCTCCTCGGGCACGGTGCCGCCGGAGACGCCGATGAAGACGTCGGCGCCGGCGAGGGCGTCGGCGAGCGTGCCCTTGAGTCCGCTGTGGTTGGTGAGCGCGGCGATCTCGGCCTTGACGTCCGTGAGGTCGCCGCGGCCCTCGTGCACCACGCCGCGGCGGTCGCAGACGGCGACGTCGCCGATGCCGGCGGCGACGAGCATCTTGGCGATGGCGATGCCGGCCGCCCCGGCGCCGGAGATGACGGCGCGCAGGCTGTGGACCTCGCGGCCGGTCACCTTGGCCGCGTTGCGGAGGGCGGCGGTGGTGACGATGGCGGTGCCGTGCTGGTCGTCGTGGAAGATCGGGATGTCCAGCGCGTCCTGCAGGCGGCGCTCGATCTCGAAGCAGCGCGGGGCGGAGATGTCCTCCAGGTTGACGCCGCCGAAGGACGGCGCGAGCCGGACGACCGTCTCGACGATCTCGTCGACGTCGGTGCAGGCGAGCGCGATCGGCACGGCGTCGACGCCGCCGAACTGCTTGAAGAGGATCGCCTTGCCCTCCATGACGGGCAGCGACGCCTCGGGGCCGATGTCGCCGAGGCCGAGCACCGCGGTGCCGTCGGTGACGACGGCGACGGTGTTGGCCTTCCAGGTGTAGTCGTTCACCAGGTCGGGCTGCTCGGCGATGGCGGTGCAGACCCGGGCGACACCGGGGGTGTAGGCGAGGGACAGGTCGTCCGCGTCGCGGACCGGGACGGTGGCCCGGACCTCCATCTTTCCGCCCCGGTGGAGCGCGAAGACGGCATCGACCGGATCGTCGGTGTCCTGGGTGTTGGGGTGGATGATCTCCGCTGCCACAGTGACCTCTTCGTCAATGATCAGCGAGCGCGCACGGGCCGACGGTGGTTCGGCCCCGCGGACCCCGCCGTGAGGACGGCGATGCCGGGTGCGCCGTACGGCACACCCGGGGTCCGGGGGTCGGGGCGCCGTCGGACGGCGCCCTCGAATGAGGGTTTTGGGGTGTTCTGCGCTGTGCTTCCGGTCGTGTCCAGGCGTACCCGCACGGATACGTACGGCGACACGCACCGCTTGAGCCTAGATCGGACGAAGGCACCGCACCTGTGCCTTTGTGTCCTCGTCGCGCGCCGTTCACCGCGCTGCCGCACGTGACGGGCGCCGGGCCACGGGGGCCGGGCCGTCGCGGACGGAGCGGCTGCGAGGCGGCGCACGCACCCGCAGGAGTGAATGCAGGCCAGAAGGGGAGCTGGTGCCTCGGCTACGGAGTCGGCGTCGTCGACTTCCGGTCCTGCGCACCCCGAAATCCGCTCTGCCCGATTGTGGGCAGGGGAGCCGGCGGCCTGCGTTCGTTCGTCGGGGGTCACCCGATACCAGATTCTGACATACCCGCGACCTCCGGCAGCAGGGCGGGATGGCAGGATCACATTTCCCGCACCGGCATCCGGACAGGGGCGTCTCTTCGGCGGACGCCCCGGCCCGCCCCAGGCGCCGACCCGCGCCGGCACCACCGCTCCCACAGGAGGACCCCCGCATGCACGCCAACGCGCCCATATCCGCCCGCGTACTGACGGTCGGCGCGGCACTCGCCGCCGGCTCCCTGGTGCTGACCGGGTGCAGCAGCGCCGGATCCGGCAAGAGCAGCGCCGACGACCTGCACAGCAAGCTGCCCGCGCGGATCCAGCAGGCGGGGGTCCTGAAGATCGCGTCCGACCTGAACTACGCGCCGGTGGAGTTCAAGGGCGCCGACGGCACCGCGACGGGCATCGACCCGGACATCGCGCTGGCCATGGGCAAGGTGCTGGGCGTGAAGGTGGAGTTCACGGACACGGCGTTCGACAAGCTGATCCCGGGCCTCCAGGCGAAGGAGTTCGACATCGCGATGTCGGCGATGACGGACAACCGCCAGCGCCGGGAGGGCACGGACGACAAGGGCGTCCAGACCGACCCCGGGGTCGACTTCGTCGACTACTTCATCGCCGGCACGTCGATCCTGGTCGCCGAGGGCAACCCGAAGAAGATCAACAAGCTGGACGACCTGTGCGGCCACACCGTGGCGCTGCAGCGCGGCACGACGCAGGCCGCGATCGTCGAGCGGCAGGTCGGCGCCTGCAGCCGGGTGCGCAAGCCGCTCACCGTGAAGCTCTTCGACAACGACAGCCAGGCGCTCGCCGAGCTGGCGGCCGGCCGTGCGGACGCCGACCTCAACGACTTCCCGGTGGCCGCCTACGTCGCCTCCAAGGGCGGCCCGAACGGGACGAAGTTCGCCGTGGCGGGCCCCCAGCTGCAGCCGTCCCCGTACGGCATCGCGGTCGCCAAGGGGGACACCGAGCTGCGGGACGTCATGGCGAAGGCCCTCAACCAGATGATCCGTAACGGTGAGTACGAGGCGGTGCTGGAGAAGTGGGAGGTTTCGGCCGGTGCCGTGCAGAACGCGGTCGTGAACGGCGGCTTCTGATCCGGTCCGGTCACGCAGGGGCCCGGCCTCCGGGCCGGCGCCCCAGGCTCGGCTGCATACTTATACACAGGGTGACAGGGGCACGGAATTCGTCCGGATAGCGGACACCAAAGCCCCTTGTTATCCGATTTTGATCTGAATCAGCGTCCTTTCACCCCCGTCGAGTGGCAGGATTCCACCCAACTCGGATCGAAAAACGCCTCTTCACAGACACTCCCCCGGTGAGGCGATCCGGCTGGCGCTCACCTCGGCGGAGGGTGGCGACGGCACGAGCCCGACACCTGAAGACCTGACCGACCGGTGGTCCACGCGGCACGACGGTGTGCCGGTGCGCGGACCGGTCGACCGCCACCCCCCGGCGGAGCGTTCCGCCCGTCTCTCCTCAGGAGGAGATCCTTCTCATGACCGCTCGCACCCTGCGCCCTCGCATCGTCGCGGCTGGTGCCGCCCTCGCGGCCGGAACGCTGCTCCTCACCGCCTGCGGCAGCAGCGGCGACAGTTCCACCGGTGGCAGCACCGCCGGCTCCTCGGCCCCCCTCTACAGCAAGCTGCCCGCCGACATCCAGAAGGCCGGTGTCGTCAAGGTCGGCTCCGAGGTGGCCTACGCACCGGTGGAGTACAAGCAGGGCGACAAGATCACCGGCATCGACCCGGACCTGGCCGAGGCGCTCGGCAAGCAGCTCGGCGTGAAGTTCCAGATCCAGGACGCCGGCTTCGACACCCTGATCACCTCGCTCAGCACGGGCCGCATCGACCTGATCATGTCGGCGATGACCGACAACAAGGAGCGTCAGGGCAAGGGCGTCGACTTCGTCGACTACTTCAGCGCCGGCACCTCGATCCTGGTCCAGAAGGGCAACCCCAAGGGCATCAAGTCCCTGGAGGACCTCTGCGGCCAGACCGTCGCCCTCCAGAAGGCGACCGTCAACGAGGACACCGCCAAGGCGCAGTCCGAGAAGTGCAAGGCCGCCGGCAAGGCTGAGATCACCATCCAGGGCTACGAGCACGACGGCGAGGCCCTCCTCAAGCTGAAGTCCGGCGCCGCCGTGGCCGACCTCAACGACTACCCCGTCGCCGCGTACAACGCCCAGACCTCCGGCGGCGGCAAGGACTTCGAGGTCGTCGGCGAGCAGATCGACCCGGGCCTGTACGGCATCGGCGTCTCCAAGGACGACACCCAGCTCCGCGACGCGATCAAGGCGGGCGTGGACGCGCTGATCGCCAACGGCGAGTACGCGAAGATCCTGGAGAAGTACGACGTCAAGCTCGGCGCGGTCACCGAGGCGAAGATCAACGGCGGTTCCTGACCCCGTGCGACCGGGCCCGCGGCCTTCCGCGGGCCCGGTCCCGTCCTCGTCCCCACCGCCCGCCCGAGAGGCCCCCCACCATGAGTAACACCCCGACCGGTGCGGATCAGGTGCCCGCCGAGCACGTGATCAAGGCCATTCCGGTCCGCCACTACGGCCGCTGGGTCTCCGCGGTCGTCGTCGTCGGCCTGCTCGCCGCGCTGATCGCCGCCTTCGCCAACGCGAAGATCGACTGGTCGATCACCGGCGACTACCTCTTCACCTCGTCCATGCTCCAGGGCGCCGGCAACACGCTGCTGATCAGCGTCTGCGCGATGGCGCTCGGCCTGCTGCTCGGCGTGGTCGCCGCCGTCATGCGGCTCTCCCACAACCCGGTCACCTCCACGGTCGCCTGGGGCTACATCTGGCTGTTCCGCGGCACCCCGGTGCTCGTCCAGCTGCTGATCTGGTGGAACCTCGCGCTGATCTTCCCCACCATGTTCGGCGTCTCCACGAACGACCTCATCACCCCGTTCATGGCGGCCCTGCTCGGCCTCGGCATCAACGAGGGCGCCTACATGGCGGAGATCGTCCGGGCGGGCATCCAGTCCGTCGACGAGGGCCAGACCGAGGCCGCGCACGCGCTCGGCATCTCCCGCGCCAAGACGATGCGCCGCATCGTGCTGCCGCAGGCGATGCGGGTGATCGTGCCGCCGTCGGGCAACGAGTTCATCAACATGCTGAAGACCTCGTCGCTCGCCTACGTGGTCACCTACCCCGAGCTGCTGACCAAGGCCAAGGACGTCTACACCGGCAACCTCGCGGTGATGGAGCTGCTCTTCGTCGCCTGCTTCTGGTACCTGGTGCTCACCACGGTCTTCAGCATCGGCCAGTACTACCTGGAGCGGCACTACGCGAAGGGCTCCAGCCGGAGCCTGCCGCCGACCCCGCTGCAGAAGATCAAGAAGAACCTCTCGTTTGGGCGGACGCGATGACCGATCTCGAAAAGCCCGCCTCCGGCCAGGTCCTGGTGCGGTCCGAGGGCGTCCGCAAGTCCTTCGGCCTGGTCGAGGTGCTCAAGGGCATCGACCTGGAGGTCCGGACCGGCGAGGTGTTCTGCCTCGTCGGGCCGTCCGGCTCCGGCAAGTCGACCTTCCTGCGGTGCATCAACCACCTGGAGAAGATCAACGCCGGCCGGCTCTGGGTCGACGGCGAGCTCGTCGGCTACCGCCAGAAGGGCGACAAGCTCTACGAGCTCAAGGACAGCGAGGTCGCGCTCAAGCGCCGCGACATCGGCATGGTCTTCCAGCGGTTCAACCTGTTCCCGCACATGACGGCGCTGGAGAACGTCGTCGAGGCGCCGATCCAGGTCAAGGGCGTCAACCGGGCGGCGGCCAGGGAGAAGGCCCGCGAGCTGCTGGAGCGCGTCGGCCTGGCCGACAAGGCCGACAACTACCCCTCGCAGCTCTCCGGCGGCCAGCAGCAGCGCGTCGCCATCGCCCGCGCGCTGGCGATGGAGCCGAAGCTGATGCTCTTCGACGAGCCCACCTCGGCGCTCGACCCGGAGCTCGTCGGCGACGTCCTGGACGTCATGCGGCAGCTGGCCCAGGACGGCATGACGATGATCGTCGTCACCCACGAGATGGGTTTCGCCCGCGAGGTCGGCGACGCGCTGGTGTTCATGGACGGCGGTGTCGTGGTCGAGTCCGGCCACCCCCGCGACGTGCTCACCAACCCCCAGCACGAGCGCACCCGCGCGTTCCTGTCCCGCGTGCTGTAGTCCGGCGGCGGCCACCCGGCCGCCCGGACGCCTGCCGTACGGTCCCCGCCGCACCCCGGCGGGGACCGCGGCGTTTCCGGCCCCCGGCACCCCGCCGGACGGGCAGCCGGACGGGCAACAGGGCGGGCAACCGGCGACCCGGTACCGGCGGCCGCCCGTCGGTAATACCCTTAAGGCAGCTTGCCCGTTACCGGCCCTGGAAGGACCACCCGTGGAGCTCGCCTCGTACGCCGACTTCGCCGTCCGGCTGGTGAACACCGAGGAGCCGGAGCGCGGCCGGGACGCGCTGACCTCGGTGGACGCCGTCCGCACCCTGTTCGGCAGCCCCTCGCGCGCGGCCGCCCTCGCCGACGAGTCGGACCTCCCCCGGCTGCGGGCCGTCCGCACCCGGCTGCGCGGGGTCTTCGAGGCCGCCGCCGAGAGCGACGAGATCCGGGCCGTCGACCTGCTCAACAGCCTCATGGTCGAGTACCCGGTCAGCCCGCTGGTCTCCGGGCACGACTACCTCGACGAGGCCGGCCGGCCCCGCTGGCACCTGCACCTGGCGGACAACGCCGCCACCGCCACCGCCAACTTCACCGCGGTGGCCTGCATGGGCCTGGCCATCCACCTGACCCAGCTCGGCGCCGACCGGCTGGGCATCTGCCAGGCCCAGCCCTGCCGCAACGCCTACCTCGACACCTCCACCAACCGCTCGCGCCGCTACTGCTCCGACCGGTGCGCCACCCGCGCCAACGTCGCCGCGTACCGCGCCCGCAAGCGGGAGGAGGCGGCCCGCACCGCGCTCGCCGCCCACGCCCAGGGCTGACGGGACCGCGGCGCCCGGCCCGGCCCCGCCCGGAGCCCGCCCGCCCGAAGCCCGCCCGCTCAGAGCTCGGCGTCGAGCGGGCGGAAGGCGCCGAGCCGGGCCGCCAGGCCCGGCAGCCGGGCGAGCAGCGCGCCGTGCAGCAGCCGCTCCAGGCCGCGCGGCGGCGCCAGCCAGGCCGGGCGCGGCGCGAACCGCAGCAGCACCCGGCCGAGCACGAGGTCGTCGGGCACCGGCCCGAACTCGCGGCTGTCGGTGGTCACCAGCGGGTTGTCGGAGAGCAGCCACCAGCCGCCGCGGCGGCGTCCGGCGGCCCGCTTCACCACCAGCAGGTCCTGCCGCAGCGGGTGCCGCACGACGGCCACGGCGCCGGGCCGCAGCCGCGCGCCGTAGCGGACGAGCACCCGGTCGCCGTCACGCAGGGTCGGGCGCATCGAGGGCCCCGCGACGTCGACCACCCCGAAGGGCAGCAGGCCGCCCGGCCCGGTCTTCTCGGCCATCCGCTCTCCCCTGCCTGCCGGCGTCGCCGTCCAGTCTCCCCCACGGGGCCCCACCCGCGCCCGTCCGAAATCCACCGATTGGGCCTCCGTCTTTCGCCCTAGGCCACCGGGCCGACCGCGAAACGTAGCGGCCGTCGGGGTAATCTCGCTCGCGGGAAGACGATCTAAGGAAGGACTTCCATGTTCTCTCGTCTGTTTGCTCCGCGAGCCACCGTGCACGCCCACTGCGACCTGCCCTGCGGTGTGTACGACCCGGCTCAGGCCCGTATCGAGGCCGAGTCGGTGAAGGCCACTCAGGAGAAGTACCAGGCCAACGAGGACCCGCACTTCCGTGCGCGCGCCATCGTCATCAAGGAGGAGCGCGCCGAGCTGGTCAAGCACCACCTCTCCGTGCTGCACACGGACTACTTCAAGGCCCCGCACTTCGAGGCCTACCCGCAGCTGCACGACCTCTTCAACAAGGCGGGCAAGGCTGCCTCGGCCGCCAAGGCCTCCACGGACCCGGCCACCGGCCAGGCCCTGCTCGACCTGATCGCCGAGATCGACCGCATCTTCTGGGAGACCAAGAAGGCTGCCTGATCCCGCATCAGCACGAGGGCCCGGTCGCGGCGCACGCCGCGACCGGGCCCTCGCCGTTACCCCCCCCAGCCCCCCCCCCCCCCCCCCCCCGCCCCCCCCCCCCCCGGCCGCCCGCCCCCCCCCCCCCCC
>NZ_BPRL01000037.1:0-131795 GCF_045862635.1 Kitasatospora sp. NE20-6 | reverse complement strand
GCGACTCGATCTCGACGCGGGCCTCGGTGAGTTCGTCGAGGTGCTGCAGGGAGAGGGCGACCACGCTGAAGCCCTGCTGGGGTGCGGCGGTGACCAGGCCCTGTTCGGACAGGCGGGTCAGGGCCTCGCGGACGACGGACTGGCTGACGGTGAAGCGCTGGGCGAGTTCGACCAGGCGCAGCCGCTGCCCGGGCTGCAGCCGTCCTTGGAAGATCTCCTCGCGGATCAGCGCGTGGACCGTGCCTGCTCGTGTCGCCTTTTCTCCCGCCATGGTCGCAGAGGGTAGCAGGAAGCGCTATGAGGAACAATTATCGTTAATACACCGCTTTACCCGAAATCGCGGGACGCCACTGCGCGCGCAGAGCGGGAGGACGATCAGCCCCCGCACGACCGGGCCCGGCCGCCCGCCACTCGGTCCACCGAGCCCACGGAGCCCATCGATCCGCCGGCCGCCGACAGGGCTGAATAAGGCAAGGGTTGCCTCACTTGGCTACGCTGCCGGTCCATGGAGTCACTGAGGACGGTGCTGGAGGCGGCGATCGCCGACGGCGGCGCCAGCCTGCCCAACGAGGACGAGAACGGTTCGACCACCCTGTCGCTCGAAGCGGTCATCGCCCTGTGGGCGGCGGTACGGGAGAGGGACCGGGCCGACGGCAGGGCCCCGCAGAGCCCCGAGTACCTGAAGGTCGCGGCAGAGCGCGGCAGTACGGTGCGGGCGGTCCTGCGGGTCGGCGGCCACCGGTACCGCGTCGATGTCGTCGGCCGCAGCGACGCCCTGTGCTTCGTGGCCGGCTGCCCCCGGACCTCGATCGGCGCCGCGCCGCTCCAGACCTGCAGCGACCACCTCGACCATCCCGAGCACGCCCCGGAAGCCGCCGCCCGGAACCCGGTCGAACTCACCGCGGACCGCACGCGCGCCTGGCGCGAACAGACCGACTTCGCCCACGAGCACCTGCGCGATCACCACGCCCTGCTCCGACGCTGGGAGGCCGTCGTCGACCAGCTGACGGACGAGGACCCGATCCGCTTCGACCTCCCCGATGCGTCCGACGGCCCCAGGTGACCCGGCCGCAGGTGACCCGACGGCGGTGCCCCGCCGCGGCCGACACCGTCCCGGAGCGCGGATCCCGGCATCCCTCACGGCGCATCGGTCACCCGGCCGACGGTGCTTCGGTCACAGGTGCACGAGCAGGTCGTGGAGGGGAGCGGGTACCCGCTCGGAGTCGAGGGCCTCGACCAGGAGACGGCCGTAACGGATCTTGCGGCCCTTCTTCGTACCGAGGAAGCGCCGCATCTGCTGCTGCGGGGGCCGGCCCTGCTGTGCGGGCTGGCGTACGAAGATCCGCCAGGCCTGGAGGTCGCCCTCGGTCCGGAGGACCTCCTCGATCCGCGCCACGCCCAGCGCGCGGATGAGTTCGTCCTCAAGGTCCACCGCGCACACGAAGAACCCTTCGCGCGGAGCGCGGGCCCGGTCGAGGCCCCGGTCGTAGAAGGGCTGCTCGCCCTGGTCGCACAGTCCGGCGAGGCGCAGGCCCAGCCCCGGCGGCCCGAGGAGGTCGGCGTAGCGGC
Source organism: Kitasatospora sp. NE20-6 (assembly GCF_045862635.1). Classification (NCBI taxonomy): domain Bacteria; kingdom Bacillati; phylum Actinomycetota; class Actinomycetes; order Kitasatosporales; family Streptomycetaceae; genus Kitasatospora; species Kitasatospora sp. NE20-6. The sequence goes on along the minus strand of NZ_BPRL01000037.1, from coordinate 130,226 downwards.
CGATGTTCATCGCTCCGCCCATGGATATGACGCACACCCCTTCGGCGGGCAGGTCCCGGCCGTGGCGCACGGCCAGCGCCTCGACGGCCGCGAGGTCGCTCAGCCCTTCCAGCAGCACCGCGGTCCGTACGCGCAGCCGTAGGGCCAGTTCGCCCGCCGGCCCGCCGGGGCTGCCCGACGCCCAGTCGGTGACCGCATCCCGGAACGCTCGCATGTCCGCCATGGGGCGATCTTCCTCCTGCGCGGACCGGTGCGGCACCGATTTTGCGTCGGCCGCGCTCCGGGCGGCCCCGGGCGGCCCGCACCATCCGCAGGAGAGGCGTGATGTCCTTCTCGAACGTGAACTCGCGCAGCAGCGTCACGGCCAGCGGCGTCACGGACAGCGGCAGCACGGCCAGCGGCGGCGTTCACCGCGGAATCACCCAGGTCGGCGCCCAGGTCCCGGCGGCGTCGTGGCCGGCCGCCGTGGCGGCGAGGTGGGCGCGGAGGGTGGCCAGTGCCGGGTGGGGGTTGTCCCGGTGCCACAGGAGCGAGTGCGGGTAGACGGGCGTCGGGTCGGTCACCGGGATGCGGCGCAGACCGTGGCCGGCGGGCCAGACGAGGCGGGTCTGCCCGCCCATGAAGGTGGCCAGGGCCGGGGTGTCGGCGACGGTGTCGAGGAGGGCGTCGGATCCGAAGTTGGGGCCGGTCGCCTCGATGGTGAGGCCGAACTCGGCGACGAGGTCGTCGTAGTAGGCGGCCCACTCGGTGCCGGGGACGATGCCGGGCATCCAGATCCGGTGCCCGGCGAGCTCGGCGACGGTCACCGACCGGGCGCCCGCCAGTGCGTGGGCGGGGCCGGTGAGGAGCTGGAGCTCCTCGTCGAGCACCCGCACGGACTCGATGTCCTCGGGAAGGGGCCGGCCGGGCACCGCGACGGCGCGGAACGACGCGTCGACCGCACCGGACCGGATCGCGGCGACGGCCGTCTCGATCTCGAACAGCATCACCACGTCGAGGTCGATCTCGGGGTGCGCACGGTGGAAACCGCGCATCAGGCCCGACGCCGCGCCGCGCGAGGCGATCACGTCGACGCGCAGCGGGCGGCGGCCGGTGCGCACGGAGTCGACCGCACGCTCGGCGACCCGCAGCAGCTCGCGCGCGTGGGGCAGGAACGCCTGCCCGTCGATGGTGAGCTCGACGCCGCGCGCGGTACGGGTGAACAGCCGGACGCCGAGGCTGCGTTCCAGTGCGGCAATGCGCTTGGAGACGGCCTGCTGGCTGACCGCCAGCGCGGCGGCGGCCTCCTGGAACTGTCCCGCGTCGGCGGCGACGACGAACGTCCGGACGGTGTCGAGGTCCATGCCGACACCCTACGGGTACAACCACTGGTTGTGGCCAGGCTTCCCTGCGGTTGTTTGACCTGCAGGTACGGCGCTCGCTTTGATGCTCACGATCGCGGAACGGTTGTGCAGGTGAGTGACGGGAGGCCTCGGGCATGTCGGGCATGAGGAGCGGACACCGGCCGGAACAGCCGCTCGGACGACGCCTCGGACACCGACTGGGGCACCGATTGGGGCGGCGGCCCGGACAACGGCCCGGGCACCGGCTGGGGCGGCGGTTCGGGTGGCTCTGGGCGGCGTACGGGACCAGCGCACTCGGCACGTGGCTCGCCTTCGGCGCGCTCCCGCTGATCGCCGTCCGGGTGCTGCACGCCGGACCGGCCGAGGTCGCCGCGCTCGCCTCCGTGGGGGCTGCGGTGGGCGCGGCCGCGGCGGTGCCGCTCGGGCCGTGGGTGGAGTTCCGCCGCAAACGGCCGGTACTGATCGCGACGGACCTGCTGCGGTCCGCGGCGCTCCTGACGATCCCCGCCGCGTTCGCGTTCGGCGTGCTCACCTTCCTCCAGCTCCTGCTGGTCTCGGTCGTCGTCGCGGCGGCCGACATCACCTTCCGCGCCGCCTCGGGCGCGTACCTCAAGACGCTGCTGGCGGCCGAGGACCTGCTCGTCGCCAACGCCCGGTTCGAGTCCACGGCCTGGACGACCACGATCGTCGGTCCGCCGCTGGGCGGTGCGGCGATCATGCTCCTCGGCCCGGTGGCGACGGTGGCGGCCGACGCCGTCAGCTACCTGCTCTCGGCCCTGGGCATCCGTGCGACCGGCGGGCACGAGCCGCCGCCCGAGCCCCGGAAGGCCGCCCGCATGCGGGCCGGGGACCTCCTCGACGGCTGGCGGTACATCCTCGGTGACACCGCGCTGCGTCCGCTGTTCCTCAACACCGCGCTGTTCAACGGTCTGGTGATGGCCACCCAGCCGCTGCTGGCCGTCCTGATGCTCGGCCCGCTCGGGTTCGCACCGTGGCAGTACGGCCTCGCCTTCGCCGCGCCCTCGATCGGCGGGCTGCTCGGCTCGCGACTGGCCAGGCCGCTCGTCACCCGGTTCGGGCAGCACCGGGTCCTCGTCACCGCCGGGGCACTGCGCGCCCTGTGGCCCGTCGGCCTGGCCCTCCTGGGGCCCGGCACCTCGGGGCTGCTGCTGGTGATCGGCGTCGAGTTCGGGCTCATCCTCTGCTGCGGTGTCTTCAACCCCGTCCACGCCACCTACCGCCTCGAACGCACCGCGACCGACCGCGTCGCCCGCACGCTGACCGCCTGGGCGGTCACGACCAAGGCGTCCACCGCACTCCTGACGGCCCTCTGGGGCGTGCTGGGCAGCCTGCTCGGCCCGCGCACCGCCATCGGCCTGGCCGGCGTACTCCTGCTGGCGACCCCGCTGCTGCTCCCCCGCCGCCCGGTGGCACATCCCTCCGCACCGCAGGCGGCACCCGGCCACGCGTGACACACCGCCGTGCGCAACTCGATCGCCTCCGGCCCGACCTACACCGTCGCGGCGGGCAACCAGGGCGCGGACGCCTCGGAGCACTCGCCGGCCCGGGTGCCGACGGCCACCACCGTCGACCTCCCGATCGAGGAGGCCACCGCCGATTCACGGATCACCGTCACCGGCGTACCGGGCCGCGGCCCGGCCGATCTCGACATCGCGGTCGAGATCGTCCACCAGTACCCGGACGACCTGGTCGTCGACCTGGTCGCACCCGACGGATCGGTGCACCGGCTCAAGGGCGAGGAGTTCACCGGCGGATGGGACGCCGGCATCCACCGGATCTTCGGCATCGACACCTCCGCCGTGACGGCCGGCGGCACGTGGAAGCTGCGGGTGGCCGGCGGGTCGGAGTACTTCTCCGGCCACCTCGACAGCTGGGCCCTGCAGTTCTGACGCCGCGCAGCACCACCCGGGCGGCCGAGCCGTCCCCCGCCCCCGCCCCCGCCCCCGGCCCGGCCGTTGCCGGCGGTTCCGCAGCGCGGACGGGCTCCGGAGTTGGACCGAGCGGGTGGGACCAGGGGCCCGACGGTGTGGTGCCCGTGGCCGGCCGCGGTGGCCGCGGGAGGCTGGTCCTCCCGCGGCAGGCAGGAGCGAGCGTGTGGGTGGAGGCAGGACGGACGACGTCGGGGACCGGGCAGCCGAGGACGGCTCCGGCGCGCAGCCGGCCGGGGACGCCGGGGTGCTAGGGACCGCACTCGGCGTGGTGCTGGCGTTCTCCTTCGCCGAGGGCTCGTGGCAGTGGTTCTCCACATACCTCGGCATCACGCTCCTCGCGGTGGTCCTGTCCTTCGGCCGGGTGCCGGTGCGAACGCCGGGCGGACAGGCCGGTTACGGCCGGAGTCTGACGGCCTACTCGCTGGTGGTGGGCCTGTGCGTGGCGCTGGCGCTCGCCCCGGCCCTGCAGCGCTGGGACTGGCTGTTCCCCATGCCCGGCACCCGTCAGGAGTGCGGCCGGGCAGGCCGCTACGAGAGCCTGCACACGCAGGCCGCCCTCGGATCCCTCGCCGGCCAGGACGGCGAGGCGCTCGCCTACGCCCAGCACGAGGCCGGCCACCAGGCCGTCGCGGACTGTCTCGCCGCCACCACGCTCTGGCTCCCGGTCTACGCACTGGGCGCAGCCCTGCTGGCGGGCGCGGGGTCGTGGTTCTGGGCACGGACCCGGACCCCCGGCGCTGCGGGCCGTACCACCGGGTAGGTTCCGGTCCGGCCGGGGGGTCACCCACCGGGCCGACAGGCTCACCGTTCCGGGGCTCAGCCGTTCGGGTCGGAGGCGGTGGACAGTGGGCCCTGACGGCCCACGGCCCACGGCACCGGGGACGGGCCGGCCTCAGAAGTGGTCGACCCCTGACCAGCTGTACCACCGGCCGCCGATCTGTGTGTACTCGTCGCGGTGCCCGACAGGACCGCCCGGCGGGAAGTAGGCGAATCCGTGGTGGGCGAAGAGACCCGTTCCCGACACCGCGAACTTCACTCCTCCGTCGACCAGTTCGGTGTCCTGCACGTGGTAGGCGCCGATCCGGGTCGGAGCAGGGTCGACGGAGCCTGCCGCGAGTGCCCGCTCGGCGAAGGAGGTGAGCGCGGACCGGCCCATCGCGAACCGGGCCTCCTGCGGGACGTCGTTGCCGATCAGCAGCACGGCGGTGCCGACCATCAGCGGCGCCGCCGCCCAGCGCCACAGGCCGAGTTGCTGCCGCCCGCGTGTCCGTGCGGTCGGACGCACCACGGCCTGGGCCGCCTGCAGGGCGATCATCACCTGCCAGGCGGTCCACGCGAAGGGCAGCAGCACGAGTGTCGCCAGGCCGATCCCCAGCAGCCCGTAGTCCCGGCCCGGCACGCTGAAGCCCAGCACGAGCGCACCGCACGCCAGCAGGCAGCCCAGCAGCACGCTGTTGCCCGGCCGCGGGGGTCGCCGCACTCCCCTGGGTGCCGCGGACGGTGCAGCTTCCTCTGCCGGACCCTTTGCCGAACCCTCTGCCGGATCCTCGGCGGGCACCGCCGCGGCCGGAGCACCGACCGCGCCGAGCAGCACGTGCAGCAGCGGCACGAGTACCACGGCACCCGCCGCCAGCGGCAGCAGCAGCCCTGTCCCGGAATGCTCCGGCGTCGTCGCGATGCGAGCGACCACCACGGCCAGGAGGAGCGGACCCCAGTACCCGAAGCCGAGCAGCCGGCGGCCCACGGCGATCATCCGTTCAGCGCCTGGAGAAAGTGAGTTCGCCATCATGCCGAACTTCCTACCAGGAGCCGGTCCCCGGCCGGAATGCCTGTCGGGCGGAATGCCTGCCGGGCGGCATCCGCGGGCCGTCCGTCCTCGTCGTGCCGGCACCCGTCGGGGCCGCTGCGGCTATCCGGCGTCGTTCCCGGCCGTGACGCCCTCCGCCGGAGGAGCCGGCCGGGAAACCGGCCGGGGAACCGGCCGCGCCGACCGGTGCCCGTCGGCCAGCAGGAGGTACCCCTCGCCGTTGAGCGTGATCCCGGCGCGCTCCTCCGCGCTCAGCGCACGGCGGATCCTGGCCGGTACCCCGGCGACGAGGGAGCCGGGCGGCACCTCCATGCCCTGCGGCACCACGGCGCCGGCCGCGATCAGCGAACCGGCCCCGATCCGGGCCCCGTTGAGGACGGTGGCGTTCATGCCGACCAGGCAGTCGTCCTCGACCGCACAGCCGTGCAGCACGGCGTTGTGCCCGACCGAGATCCGCTCGCCGACCACCAGCGGGAAGCCCGGGTCCGCGTGGAGGGTGCAGTTGTCCTGGATGTTGCTGTCGGCGCCGACCGAAATCGACTCGGCGTCGCCGCGCAGCACCGCGCCGTACCAGATGCTCGCCCGGGCGCCCACCGTCACGGCCCCCACGACGACGGCGTTGGGTGCGACGAACGCCGTGGGGTCCACGGCGGGCACGCGGCCCCCGACTTCGGCGATGAACGGCTCCGCCATGATGCCTCCTCCTGCCGGACGACCGGCCGTCCGATGCCGGTCATGATCGCACCATGCCCTGCCCCGCCGCACGGACGAGGGTGGTCGCTGCACCGGCCCGGTTCCGGTGGCGGGCCGAACGGGCGTACGGCCACCGGCTGGGCCCGCGCACGGCGCCGCCCCCGGAGGACGGGTTCTCCGGGGGCGGCGCCGTGCGGTGCTGCGACAGGTACGGCTCAGTTGGTCTGCTGCGGCTGCGCGGCGGCCACCGGCCCGGCCGCGGGCTCCGTCCCCTGCTGGGCCGGAACGGACTGCCCGGGCGCGGGGGCCTGCTGGGCCGGAACGAACTGCACGGGCGCAGCGGCCTTGCTCCGTGCCGACAGCGAGCGGACGAAGTTGATGATCATCAGCACCGGCAGGATGAACGCCTTGAAGAAGATGATGTACTCACCGCCCTCGAAGATGAAGCCGAGGTAGACGCCGTAGCCGACGAAGCCGACACCGGCGAGGACGTTGAACACGCGCCACCCGGCGCTGAGGCCGCCGAAGTTGACGGCGCCGATGCCGACCATCGCGATGCCGCTGATGATGAGCAGCACGACGTACCAGGAGAAGAGCGGCTCGGCACTGAAGTCGAGATTCACAGATGATTCCTGTATGGAGAAAAGACGATCATTTGATGGGGACGACCGCGAACAGTAGCGGAACCCCGGCCTGGTGTCCTCCCCATATTCACCCGCCGCAGGAACGGGCCCGCAGACGGATCCCGGGGGGGAGGTGGAGGGGAAGAAGGGCGGCACCACGACGAAGGAGGATCCCGATGGCGGGTGGACGGATGCAGTTGACCTCGACGGTGCTGAACGCTGCGGAACCGGAGCGACTGGCCGGGTTCTACCGGCACCTGCTCGGATGGGAGACCGTCGTCGAGGAGCCCGGATGGGTGCGGATCGGACCGCCGGACGGCGGCACCGGACTCGCCTTCCAGTCCGAGGACGCCTACGTGCCCCCGGTGTGGCCCGCGACCCCCGGCGAGCAGCAGATGATGATGCACCTGGACATCGAGGTGGACGACCTGGACGCCGCCGAGCAGCGGGCGCGCGCGCTCGGGGCGACGGTGGCCCCGCACCAGCCGCAGCCCGACGTGCGGGTCGTGCTCGACCCGGCCGGGCATCCGTTCTGCTTCTGGGTACGCACCTGACGCCTCGGAGTCCGACCCGGGGGCCTGGTGACGGCCCGGCGAGCGACCGGCGAGCCACCGCCCGGCGCAGCCGTAACGCGGGCATCCGGGCAAGGCGGCATCCGGGCATCCGGGCGGCGGACGAACGGGCCTGCGGCAGTCACCCGGTGCGGGGCCAGCCGATGACCTGGTCGAGCTGAAGGCCGCGGAGGACGGCGCTGTCCAGCTTGATGCCGGTGGCGTCGGTCAGCCCGTGGGGCGGGGTGCCGGTGAGGACCTGACCGAGTTGCGCGCCGGTCAGGTCCGCCGCCCGGAGATCGGCACCGGTCAGGTCGCAGCCCGCGAAGGAGACTCCCCGCAGGGAGGCGGCTCTCAGGTCGGCCCCGCGAAGGTCGCACAGCTTGAAGTGGCAGCCGTCCAGGGTGGCGTGGCGCAGGTCGGCCCCGCGGAACGAGCACCGGGTGAACCACAGCTGCGGCAGGCGCACCGATACGAGATCACCGCCGTCGAACGACTCCCGCCGGAGAGCCGCATACCGGCGGCGGGACGCCAGGCGTTCCTTTGCCGTCATCGCTGTGACCATGGCCGACATCGTGTCAGCCCTGGGAGACGGTTGTCGTCGGCATATGCGGCACCGACCGCCCCTACGATCACCGCGCCCCTTGGAAACGATCATCTAGGATCGTGCGATGTTCGACGGAGAGCTGGTCAGGCTGCGGGCGCTGCGGCCCGAGGATGCGGAGCATCATCACCGGTGGCGCAACGATCCCGAGGTGGTGCGCTGGGCCGCCGCCGGCGACCCGTGCTTCGGGCCGGTCACGGCGGAGGCGATCGGGCTCGGCTTCGACACCATGCTGCGCCTGAACCCCCGGGAGTCGGCCGTGTTCACGGTGGAGGACCTGGAGAACGGGCGGGTCGTCGGCATGGCCGACTACCGGGACCTGGACCCGTACGCCGGCGTGGCCACGCTGGGAGTCACCATCGGCGAGGCCGAGTTCTGGGGCCTCGGCCACGGCAGTGAGGCGCTGCGGTTGCTCGTGGACCACCTGTTCGGCGCGTACGGCCTGAGCCGGCTGGAGTTGGACACCTGGAGCGGCAACGAGCGCGCCGTACGCGCCTTCACGAGGCTGGGTTTCCGCGAGGAGGGGCGCCGCCGGTCGGCCGTGCTGGTGGAGGGGACGCGCTACGACCGCGTGCTGTTCGGCATGCTCCGCGAGGAGTGGGCCGTCGCCGCCTGGCGGTGAGGCCCCTGGCCGGCCTGACCGACCAGGGGCCGGGGAGGCGACGACCGGGGGCTTCCGAAGGCCAGCAGCGGATCACCGCCCGCGGGCCCCGGTAGGTCCGCCCCGGGACAGTCCCACTGCCGCAGCGCCGACGGCACTGCAGCTCCCGATCGCGCGGGCAGCGGTGCCGTTCGCCGCACGCCGCACGCCGGTCAACGGGGCTGGACGGGCGCCTGTCCGGCGTCGTCGCCGCTCTGGTGGCCGCGGCGGGCATCACGGTCGAAGACGCCCAGGATCTCGCACGGTCCCCCGTCGGCTCCGATGGCGTGCGGCAGCATGGTGGGGAACTCGGCGGCCTGGTTGGTCTCGATCCGGAAGCGGCGGTTGCCCAGCAGCAGCGTTGCGGTGCCGGACAGGACGACGAGCCATTCACGGCCCGGGTGTGCACGCATGCGCGCGAGGTTGTCCGGCGGCGGGTCGGTGATGCGCTGGCGTACGACGGTCATGCCGGGCTGGGCCTTGATGGACCAGCGCATCTGCCCGCGGGCCGCGTCGATCATCGGGCTCGCGACGACGTCGTCCGTGGCCGTCTCGACCAGCTGGTCGAGCGAGGTGTCCAGCGCCCGGGCGAGGGTGACCAGTTGGTCGAGGGCGAGGCGGCGGTGGCCGGTCTCGATACGGCTGAGCGTGGACGGGCTGACGTTGGCGCGGGTGGCCAGCTCCTCCAGCGACCAGCCCTGCGCGACCCTCAGGGCGCGGATCCGTTTGCGTACCAGACTGTCCAGCTCGCCGTCATCTTGCGTCACAGGCAACATCGTATGCCCAGGATGCAAGGCTGGTCTGCGGCCGTCGCAGAGCCCGTGTCCGGGTTCCCCTCGCGCGGAGGAAGGGCGGAGGCCGTGAAGGACCGTGCCGGCGGGAGTGTTCGAAGGTCCTCGGCTCCGTTCCGTTCCCACCGTCGAAGGTGCTCCAAGGTGCTCCGAGGTGCGCCGATCCGGGGATCCGGGGATCCGCACAGGGTCGCGGTGACGCTCTCATCCCGTGCCGGCGGCGGCGGCCTGAGCGCGGCAGTGTTCCAGCCCGGCCCGCACCTCGGTCAGGTCCGGGCCGCCGTCGCGCACCAGCAGGTCCCCGGCCGCGACCATGGCCGTCCAGAACTCGGCGGGCGAACCCCGCCCGTTCCGGAACCGGGTTCTCGCGAAGAACAGGAAGATCTTCGTGAGCTCCCCGCTGCGGAACCACCCGAGCAGGCTGCCGGGATAACCGCCGCGGGCGCCGGCCGCGGTCTCCAGCAGATCACGGATGCGCTCGCCGCGACCGTCCAGCACCCGGTCCACCACGAACAGGTGACCGCACGAGAGAAGGACCGCCACAAGGTCCTCCTCCCCTGCCGCGAACTGCTCGAAAAGGGGCCGGGCCTCCAGGAGCCGGGCCTCGGCGTCCGTCCGGGACACTCCCAGGGCCAGGCACACGGCCAGCACGGAGGCGCCCCACGCGCCGCTCCGCGCGGCCAGAACGGCGAACACCTCCTCCGCGTCCTGCCCGGAGGCCAGCAGCGCGCGGGCCTCCGCAACCAGCGGGTCCTCGCCCTCACCACGATTCATGGCCAGAGGCTACGACGTCCCCTCGCCCCGGCAGCCGGGGCGAGGGGACGTCGCCCGGTGAGGAGCCGGGGCGGTGGCCCGGGGTGTGGTGGCCCGGGGTGTGGTGGGCCGCTCAGCCGAAGTCGGGGATGGGGTGGTCCGGGGCGAGGGCGGCGGCGATCCGCTGGGTGAGTTCCTGGGCGGTGTGGCCGTCAGGAGTGCCGGGGCCCTGGGTCGTCGACACCGCGACGGCGAGGCGCTCGCACGGGAGGTAGGCCTGGGAGGCGGAGTAGCCGAAGAACAGGGGGTGCTGCACGACCCAGTCGCCGAGGACGAGCAGACCCATGCCGTAGTGGGTGGCTTCGGTGTTCGGGAGGCAGACCGTTTCCGGGCAGGTGTCGGTCGCCCGGCCCAGGCCGACCGTCCCCGGGTTCAGCAGTTCCTGGTAGGCGGACGGGGAGAGCAGTTCGCCCGAACCGATGCCGGAGGCCGAGTCGGCCAGGTCGCAGATGTCGGTGGTCTGCACCGCGCCGGGTGCGGTGGTCCACGAGGGGTTCCAGAAGGTGGACTCCTCGTACGTCCCGCGGTCGGCGGTGAAGGCGTGCAGGACGGGTGTCGGGATGTCGGGCGTGAAGCTGTTGCGGGTCTCGTCCAGTCCGAGCGGGCCCATGATCTTCTGCTGGAGCAGGACGTCCAGCCGGGTGCCGGTGATCTTCTCCAGAGCGGCACCGAGGAGGACGAAGTTGGCGTGCGAGTAGCTCCAGTTGGTACCCGGCTCGTACCAGAACGGCCTGCCGGTCGAGATGGCCACCAGTTCCCCGGCCGTCCACCGGCGGAACGGGTCCGCGTAGACGGCGTCGGAGAAACCGGGGCTGGTGACGTAGTCGACGAGTCCGGAGGTGGAGGCGGCGAGCATGCGCAGGGTGATCCGGTCGCCCTGCGGGAGGTCGGGCAGCCAGCGCTCGACGGTGTCGTCGAGGCCGACCTTGCCCTCGTCGACCAGCCGCAGGAGCGCCGTGCCCATGTAGCTGATCGCCACGTTGCCGTTCCGGAAGTGCATGGCGGGTTCGGCCGGCACCCCCGTCATCGACTCGCCGAGCGCCGCGGTGACGACCTCGCGGCCGTCGAGGGTGACCCGCAGGATCACGGACTTGAGGTCCAGTTCCGCCTTGGTCTGCTCGGCGATCCGCAGGATGTCGACGGCCGGACCGCCGGCGGGCGGCCGGGAACTGACGCAGGGACGACGGGGGCCGCCGTCGCCCGCCGCACCGCCCGCGGCCGTGACCGGGGTGCCGAGGGCGATGAGAGCGGTGACCGCGACGAGGCGCAGCAGTGAGGTCGAGCGGGTGGATCTCATGCCCGCAGTATCGGCCGGGTGTGCACGGACACCGCGGCGGCGGCCACCGACCCGCACCGACAATCACCCGTCAGGCCCGCACGGACACCCGGGACGGCCTTCGGGGACGGAGCACGCGCCGTCGGGGCCCACGTCGGCATCCGGGGGCCCACGTCGCCATCAGGGCACGCGGTCCTGGCACGGCTGCGGCGGGTTCTGCGACCGCTGCTAGCCTGCCGTCCATGATCAAGGGCAGCCCGGCGGGCCGAATAGGCAGCATGGTGGGGGGCAGCAGGCCGGAGCGTGTGCTGATCGCCGCCGGTTTCGTCAACCGGGTCGGCAACGGTCTGTTCAACGCGGCGTCCGCGCTCTATTTCACCCTGGTCGTGGGCCTGCCCGCGGTGCAGGTCGGCGCCGCGCTCACCGTCGCCGGAGTGATCGGCCTGTGCGCGGGGATACCCGGAGGTCATCTCGCCGACCGGTACGGGGCGCGCACGGTCATGATGCCGGCCCTCGCGGTCCAGGCGATGTCGATGGCGGCCCTCGTCCTCGTCGAGAGCTGGGCAGCGCTCACGGTCGTCGCGACGGTCGACCAGATCGCCGCGGCGGCCGGCGGGGCGGCCTGGGGCGCCCTGGTGGCCCGGGCCGGGGGTGATCGCCCTGCCCTGTTCCGGGCGAAGTTGCGCACCTTCGTCAACCTGGGCGTCGTTCTCGGAACGGTGGGTGCCGGGCTGGCGCTGGCCGCGGGCACCCGTGGCGCCTACGTCACGCTGATCCTGGGCAACGCGGCGAGCTTCGCCCTGTGCGCGCTGCTTCTGCTCCTGCTGCCCTGCTACCCGGTGCCGGCAGCACCGCCGCGGCAGCGTCGCCTGCTCGCTTTCGCGGACCGCCCGTTCCTGACGTTCACCGCCCTCTACGGGGCCATGGGACTGCAATATCCGGTGGTCTCCCTGCTCCTGCCGATCTGGATCTCCGAACACACCGAAGCGCCGCGCTGGACGGTGGCCGCACTGTTCGCCGTCAATGCCGCCTTCTGCGTACTGATGCAGACCAGGATCGGCTCCCGTGTCGAAACCCCGCACGACGGCGGCAGGGCGTTTCGCACCGCGGGGCTGCTCTTCCTCGTCAGCTGCCCGATGATGGCGCTGGCGGCGCACACCCCTGTCTGGGCTGCAGCGGGACTGGTCCTGGCGGCGGTCTTCGTCCACAGCCTGGCAGAGGTCTGGGAGTCCTCGGCAGGCTTCGCCCTCGGCTTCGGCCTTGCCCCCGACCATGCCCAGGGCCAGTACCAGGGTCTCCTCGGCCTCGGCTTCAGCGCGGGCCAGGCCCTCGCCCCCGCGATCCTCACCACGGTGGTGCTCGGCCTCGGCACGGCGGGCTGGCTGCTGCTGGCGGTGTTCTTCGCGGCGCTGGGCGCTGCCGGCCCGCCTCTTGCCCGCTGGGGCATGCGGACCCGGCCGCAGCCGGGCGTTGCTGCGGAAGCGAGGGGATGACCGGGGAGCGGGTGCGTCAGCCGGCGGACCTCCGTACGCCGACGCTCAGCCGTACGGCCCGTCGCATGGTCCGCGCCCGCCACGTGGTCCGCGCCCAGCGGGTCGGCTCGGCCCGCCGCACGGTGAGTGCCGTGCCCACGGGCCGAGTTCGGTCAGAGGATCAGGCAACGTGCTGCTCGCCGTCGGCGGGGACGGCTTCGGGCAGACCGCGTTCGGCCCTGATGTCGTCCCAGGTGCGGCAGGCATTCAGGTCGACGCCGCGGTCCGCCAGGTCGAGCAGCACGTACGCCAGGGTCGGGTCCTCCGGCACGGCGTCCCGGGCCACGGCCCGCAGGCCCTCCGCCTCGCTCGGGTCGAACACCATTCGCATCGCGTCCTCCAGGGCGCCGGGTGCCGGTGTGTCGAGGCTAGCGCAGGCAGCCGGGCGACCGGTGCGGGTTCGGATTCCCCGACCGGCACGGAGTACGTGCGCTGTCCGGCGGATCCTTCCGCAGCAGAGCGGCCCCTTCCGTGCCCGAGCGGATCCTTCCGCACCCGACTCGCACGGCGCAGCCGTCCACCGGGTGTGCGAGGCGACCGGGTTGCGAGGCGACCGGGTTGCGAGGGGACCGGGTTGCGAGGCGGCCGGGTTGCGAGGCGGCCGGGTATGCCCGGCACGGAGGTGATCCACCGTCGCGCGCGGCCTCCCACGGGCCGGGGCGGCCGTAGGGTCCTGCCATGACAGTTCACCGGATGCCAGCCGCGGAGGTTCCCGTCTCCGTCGGGCTGGTGCGCCGTCTGCTCGACGCGCAGCATCCCGATCTCGCGGACCTGCCGATCGAGGTGCTGGCCAACGGCTGGGACAACCTCGTGTGCCAGCTCGGCGGGGAACTCCTCGTCCGGCTGCCGCGGCGCGCCCTGGCCGCCGAGCTCGTCACGCACGAACAGCGGTGGCTCCCGGAGCTGGCCGGCCGGCTGCCGCTCCCGGTGCCCGTGCCCGTGCGTGTCGGGCGGCCGACCGCGCAGTACCCGTGGCCCTGGAGCGTCGTGCCGTTCCTCCCCGGCCGGATCGTTGCACAGCGGGCGCCGAAAGACCCCGGGTCGACCGCCACCGTACTCGGCGGCTTCCTGCGCGCCCTGCACACCCCGGCCCCTCCGGACGCCCCCGTCAACGCGTTCCGCGGGATCCCGCTGTCCGGACGCGCCGAGGGCGTCCTGGAGGGGCTGGCCCACGTCGCCGACGCGTCCGACCGGGCCGCCGCGCTGCGGGTCTGGGAGGCGGCAGCCGCCGCGCCCGCCTGGGACGGGCCTCCGCTGTGGTTGCACGGGGATCTGCACCCGGCCAACATCCTGGTCGACCACGGCCGGGTCAGCGCAGTGATCGACTTCGGCGACATCACCTCCGGCGATCCCGCCACCGACCTGTCCGTGGCCTGGATGCTCCTCACGGCGGAGCAGCGCGCTGCCCTGCGCCAGGCGTACGGGCGGGCCGACGACACGACGTGGGACCGGGCCCGCGGATGGGCGCTGGCCCTGTCCCTGGCCTTCCTGACGCACTCGGCGGACAACCCTCTGATGCACGGCATCGGCGGACGCACCTTCCGCGCGGTGCTGGAGCAGCCGCACTGACGTGGCGGTGCCGCCGGTCGTCCGCGGACGCCGCTCCAGGCTCGACCGGACGGGCCTCGACGACCGTTCGGCGGGCGGTGGGCGGCGGGCGGCGGCAACCGCCGGAGGCGAGACGTGGCGAGGCGCGGCAAGGCGAAGCGGTCATCCGAGCCGGCGCTTCCACCATGGATCGGACACGGGCGCAGAGGGATCCTGCAGCGTCCGGGCCAGGAAGCGGGCGTCCAGAGGTGCGATCGCGTCGAGGAACTCGCGGCGGGCCGCGCGCCGCATGGACGAGGCGACGCCTTCCAGCAGCGTCCGGGCGTGCATGTCCCTCCAACTCGTGCTTCCGTGCCCATGGTTGGATCCGTGGTCGGGCCACTCGTGGAGCGCCGTGGCCCAGGACCGGTAGGCGTGCGCGACCGACCCCGGGGGCTGCCGGTGCAGCACCTCGAACATCGCGATCTGCCGATTCGTCGCGGCGGACAGGCCCCTGATGACCTGCCTCGTGCCGGCCCCGCCGCGCACGGGCAGTTCGGCCCTGATCTCGCCCGGTGAACGGCGAGGCATGAGAACTTCCAGATGGTCGGAAGACAGTGCTCCGACGATAGACCGCCGCCGTGGACGGCCCTCACCCCGCCCCGCCCGGTCCTGCCCCTGCCCCGCCCTGTCTCGACCGGAGCCAGTGCCACATCAGGCAACCTTTGCCCCGAGACGGATCACCGTGGCCCGGCAGTGTGGGCCGGTAGATTTCACCACCATGCAGAACGAGGGAACCGACGGCGATCCAGTACGTCGCAGGCTGAACACGCTGGTCGGGTGGTTGAAGCAGGACCTTGAGGGGATCGCAGAGATCGAGCAACGGGACGACGGATGGTTCTGGGATGTCGTGGTCCGTCCTGGGCGTGCAGGCCCGCTCGGCTTCTCCTGGCTGTATCAGGGAGACTCCGCTGACATCGTCCTGGGGGTCGATGCCGGTGGTGTGCGATGGGAACTTGGCCGGTCCGTAGAAGAACTGGATCTCATGGGGGCAATCATCGATGCCCTCCTGACAGGAGATGTCACGGCTGTCTTCGCCCCGGGTCGGTGCGAGGTGACGGTAACCCTTGGCGACGGCAGTAAAGAGGTGCAGAGCAGCCGCGACTTCCCCTCCGGCTGCCTGCCCCTTCCCGGGTGGTCGCGCTGGGGGCGACGCGTTGACTACGGGCCGTACTGCCCGTCGGCAGATACGCCCGGCTGATGACTGACGCCGTCACCTGTCAGCTGCTGCGCACTGCCGTCGTCGAGTCCAGCGATGACTCTGACGTCCGCTTCGGACATGTTCAGGACCCCGGCGATCAGGCGGGCCTGCAGCAGATCCGGGTTGTCCCCGCCGCGGAGCATGCCGATGGTGGACATCGACAGTCCGACGGCCCTGGCCATGTCCCTGACCGGAATCCCGCGCAGGTCCATCAACCCGGTGAGTATCCGTCCGAACGGATGCGGCTCCGACTGCCCGACAGGGGCAACGGCCGGGCCGATGACAACGTCACCGATCTTGGCCTGGAAGCGGATCAGTCGGTCGCCCGTGAACCCGATCTTCGCGACGAACGGCAGGCTCTCGCCGTTGCCGGAGGTGACCGTTCCCGGGATCGACACCTCGGCGAACCTCACGGCGGGATCGCAGCGGTGATCCCCGGTTTCCACGGGAATTCCCGGCTTGACGCGGTCGACTTTCCAGTCGCGGTTCCACCACGGAAGGTCCTGCAGCACCTCGTTGATGAAGGGCAGCAGGACAGTCGTGTCCACCGGGTCCGGAGGATTCTTCTGGCCTACCCAAAGGACGTCAGGCCAGTACGTCAGTGCCGCGATCACGTCCGCCGTCAGCGCGCGGTTGGCAGTCTCCATGGCCACACTCTCCCACCCGTCGACAGAGCAATCTCCCGTGACCAGGCAAGCGTTGTCCGATGCGGCATCAGGTACCGGTCAGCGATCGGCGACCGGCGACCGGCGACCGGCGACCGGCGAGGTGACCGTAGCCACCGGCCTCCCACACGATCGTCCGGAACTCCTGCAGAGTCAGCGCGGTGACCGCCCGCTCTCGTGCGGCGGGGAAGTGCACGGTGCCGCAGCGTCGGCAGTACCAGCCCCGGGACCACACCCGTTCGGCGGCGGGCCGCCCCGCCAGGTGTCGCCGGTGCGCGGACCGGCGTACGGCCGTGCCGACGAACAGCAGGATCGCCGCCAGCAGGGCGAGCCCGGAGATCCATCCGAGGAAGGCGTAGTCGGGCAGCGGTGCGTCCGCGACCGGTGCGAGGTCGAACGGGTAGTTCCGCGCGGGCATCGACACAGCGTCACCGAACCAGTGACCGGCGGCGGCGCCCCCGGCGAAGGTCCCGACGGACACCACGACGAGAGCCGCCCCGGCGGCACGGCCGGCTGATGTCGGCGACGTCGGAGCCGGTTCCAGCGCACTGGACAACGACGTGGTGACCGAGCGGGTGACGGTCGTCTCCGGGTCGGAGAAGCGGGCCCTCCTCGTGATCCGCTCGTTGTCCCGTCCCGCGTGGTACGCAGCCGGAACACCCATCACCAGGTCCGTCAGCCCGCAGCTCGGGCACGGCTGCAGTACCGGCGCTCCGTCATCTTCGGTCCCTGCCACGAGCCCCCCATGGACGTGTGCTGACGACCAGGCGCAGCCAGGCTGACAGACGCCGGGGCACCTGCGCGAGGGATCTGAGCAAACCCTGAGGATCGGTCGGAATCCGGGCCGCCGAGCGGGGCCGGGGGCGGCGCGAGTGGATGCGATCGACGCACAGGCGGTCGGCCATGGCATCCGGTGGAGAGCTCCGACGCTCTCCGCCCGCACCCGCATCGGTACGGCCGACCGGTGGCCCCTGTGGCCCGTACGGCCTGCTCACGCTGCTCACATTGCTCGCACGCCGACGCGGCGCATGCGGCACACGCGGGCCCGCACGTGCGCGGCGAAAATACCTGGGAACCGCTCCCCCGCTGCGGACACCAGAATTGCGTGGAGTCTCCTTTGCCCCGTCAGCAGGACCCGCCCGGCGACCGGCGGGCATTCGCCGAACTGTTCGACGAGCACGCCCGGACGGTGTTCGCGCACGCGGCCAGATCCACCGGTGACCGGCATGTCGCCGACGACGTCGTGTCCTTGACGTTCCTGGAGGCGTGGCGGCTGCGGGACAAGTTGCGCGGCGAGGTGCTGAACCCGCGGGCCTGGCTGCTGGGCATCGCCACCAACGTGCTGCGCAACACCGCGCGGGCCACCCGCCGGCACCGCGCGGCGATGGCCCGCATGCCGGTCCGCGAGCCCGCACCGGACTTCGCCGACGAGGTGGTCGGCAGGATCACCGACGCCGACACGGCCGCCGCCGCACTGCGCGCGCTCGGGCAACTGCGGCGCGGCGAGCGCGAGGTGTTCACGCTCGTGGTGTGGTCGGGCCTGGGCTACGCGGAGGCCGCGCAGGCTCTCGGAGTCCCGGTCGGCACGGTCCGGTCCCGGTTGTCCCGGGCACGGGAGAAGCTCCACCGGAGCGTCGGGGCCGAGGGAGCACCGGGCCGGCAACCCGTGGAACCGCGGCGCGGCCGCGGACACCACCTCGATGACAGCCGTCTGTCCGGGAGGCAGCCGTGAACACCGCACGTGGACCCCGCGACGGGCGGGACGAGCAGGACGAGCGCCGGGAACTGGCGCGTCTGCTGCCGCCGCCGGCCCACCCGGAGATGGCACCGGAGCCGTTGAAGGAGTTCCTGCTGAACGAGATCGACCTGCACCACCCTGCCCGCACACCCGTTTCCCCCCACGCTGCCGTGCGATCCGTGCGGCAGCGCCTGGCGGTGGCGACCGCGGTCGCCACCGCCATGGCCGTCACCGCGGCCGTCGTCGTGGTGGTGGGCCTCCACCGTGGTGGCAGGCCCGCGGAGCAGGCGCCACCGGCCACCGCGGCCTCCGTCCGGCTCCTGGAACGCGCCGCCCGGGCGGCCTACGTCCAGCCGCAGGCTGCGGCCCGCGACACCCAGTACTCCTACGTCAGGACAGTGGGCCACAGCACGTCGCTGAGCGAGACCGGGGGCGGCACGATGCAACGCGCCACCACCACCGAGGACCTCGAAGAGTGGGTCGCCGTCGACGGCAGCCGGCCCGGCCTGCAGCGCGGCACCGGTGGCGATCGGGCGATCCCCGCGCCCGGTGGAGGTTCGCTCGACTCGCCTACCCACAAGCTTCTTTCCGCCCTGCCGACGGACCCTGAGGCACTGCTGCAGCAGATCTACGCCGACGCGGACCTCAACCACGGCGCAGGCTCCGGCTCCACCACCGGCCCCGACCAGGAGGCCTTCACCGCCATCGGCGACCTGCTGCGCAGCTCGGTCGCGCCGCCCGGGGTCAGCGCCGCGCTCTACCGTGCCGCCGGGCGCATCCCCGGGGTGGTGACCGTCGACGACGCGGTGGACGCAACCGGACGGCACGGAGTCGCGGTCGCCCGCGTGCACAACGGCGAGCGCTCCGAGTGGATCTTCGACAGGCAGACCCTGCGCCTCCTCGGCGAGCGCACCGTCCTGCTCGTGGACGGCCCTTGGGGCGCGGCGGGCGACGAGGTGACCTCCGTCGCCGTCGTCGCCCGCGGCATCACCGATGCTCCCGGGCGGATCCCCGCAGAGCGATCGGACACGTAGCCGACTCCGGTACCGACGGTGCCGACCGTGCGCCCGCCCGCTGCCTCGACGACCGGTGCCCACCGGCAGAAGGGCGTGAGCCGCTTCTGCCGGTGGGCACCGTCATCCCCGAGCCGCGGTCGCCGTCGCCGCACGGTCGGCGGGCGGTGTCACACCCACCGGCGCCGACTCCCCTGCGCGGCAGGCCGGTTCGTCCTGCGCCGTAAGCCCGGTGAGGAGGGGCGTGGTGATCAGGAGATCTGCCACTGCTGGGTGGCGAGGCTGTTGCAGGTCCACTGCCGCACTTCGGAGCCGGCCGCGGTCGCCCAGTTGTAGTCGTCCAGGCACAGGCCGCTGTTGCGGTTCTTCAGTGTGGAGTAGCCGTTGCCGAGTGCGGTCACCTGCCACTGCTGGGTGGCCAGGCCGTTGCAGGTCCACTGCTGGACGGGGGAACCGGCTGCGGTGGCCCAGTCCTTGTCGTCCAGGCACAGGCCGCTGTGGCCGTTGCTGAGCTGGTAGTACCCGCCCGCGACGGGGGTGAGGTACCAGTCCTGCACGGCCGCGTCGTTGCAGGTCCACTGCCGCACCTCGGCGCCCGGGGCGGTCGCCCAGTTGTAGTCGTCCAGGCAGAGGTTGCTGTGCTGGTTGCGGATCCCGGCGGGGGTTCCGGCCTCGCCCGAGGGTGCGGCCAGGACGGTGGAGGTGGAGACCGGGGTGCCCAGGTCGGGTGTGCCGTCCGCGTTCCAGGAGATCTTCTGGACGCGGGTGGTGCGGGTGGTCCCGCAGCCCTGGGAGGCCGAGGAGTTGGCGTGGTAGGCGATCCAGGTCTCGGTGCCGTCGGGCGAGGTGAAGAAGGAGTGGTGGCCCGGCGCGAACACCCCGGCCGCGTCGTTGCGCTGGAAGACCGGGTTCGCGGTCTTCGTCCAGGAGGCCGCGGCCAGGGGGTCGCCGCCGCCGTAGGTGAGCATGCCCAGCTTGTAGTTCGGCCCGTTGCAGTGGCTCGCCGAGTAGGTGATGAAGGTGCGGCCGCCGTGCTGGAGGGCGAACGGGCCTTCGTTGACGGCGCCGTCCTGGCGCTCCCAGGCCAGGGTGGGTGCGGAGATCCTCGTGCCGTAGGCGCCGGCGGTCCACGGGTTGGAGAGCGGTGCGATGTAGAGCGACTGCAGGCCGTCGCTCGCCGCGAACGCCGAGTACATCATGTAGTTGGCGCCGTTGAGCTTGAGCACCGCGGCGTCGATGGCCCAGCCGTTGTCGGGCATGAGGTTGAGGATCCCGCGGTCCGTGTAGGGGCCGAGGGGGTCGGTCCCGGAGCTCTCGGCGACGTGCGTGCGGCGCGCGCCGCCGGTCTGCTCGACGGAGTAGTACAGGTACCACCTGTTGTTGAGCATCTCCAGGTGCGGGGCCCACATGGCGGTTCCGCCGGTGCGGACGACGACCTGCTCGGGAGCGCCGCGCAGCCCGGAGATCGTGGTGGCCCGGCGCATGACGACGTCGGAGGACCAGGTCGTGGCGACGTAGTAGTAATAGCCGTTGTAGTACAGCAGGGTGGGGTCCGCGCTGTTGGGGGTGTCGACGACCGGGTTGGTGAAGGTCGGCCCCGGGGCCGCCGACGCCGGTGCGGGGTTGACGACGACGACCATGAACAGGCTCACCAGGAGCGCCGAGAGCACGGCGACCGCTCTCTGCGTGAAGGTGTGAGGGGGGTTCATCGGCATGGGGGTCTCCTGAGGGGTGGACTGCCGGAGAGTGTGCGGTTCAGGACGGACGCGGCGTCAGCACGGGGGCGGCGCCGCCCTGGTTCACGGGTACCGCTGCGTGCGCGGGCACGGCCGGGTGCGTGGCCGACGAGCGGGTCCACGCAGGCCGGACTCGATTCGCCCCGAAGGCTCGATGCGGCCGAACGAGGCCTTTCTGCGGATTCGCCGGATGCACGCATCATGCATTTCCGGATTGCGGCCGGGCGGGTGGAGGGGAACGAGCGAAATGAAACGTATGCGCATCAGTCGGGTCGGACGTCCGCACGGACATCCGGGGAGGACGGAATGCCGGACCGGCGACGCCGTCCGCACGACAGGGCGCAGCACTCACCGACCGCCGGGGAGGCCGCGAACGGACCCCCGGGGCGCGGAAGCGCTCGGCATCATGGCAGGTCAGGCTCCTGAGAGGTGATGTTAGCGCTAACAATTCTGTCGCGCCGATCGAACGGGTTCTGTACTCGAGTGGCCACGACGCTAAACCGCCGGAGCGGAACGCACAAGAGATTCTTCGAACTCTGCCGAAAGACTTCCCCGCACCCGGCCGTTCCGTACGCCAGAGGATCCCTCAGAAACCCTTGCAGGCAGGGGTTTTGCCCCACCACCTGAAGTCAGGAACTCCGCAACGACGGCACTCCGGCAGGGAATCTCCGTCGCACGCCGCATCCGACGTGCCGTCAGGACACCCCGGAGCCGTGCCGGACCACGGTGGAGGGCGGGCCGTGCCGAACCTGCCGGACGGACAGCCCCCGAAGGCATCCCGGGCGCGACGGCAGAAGCAGCGCAGCCACAGCCACAGCCACAGCCACAGAGGAGTGGAGCAGGGCGGGGGCCGCAGGCATTCCCCGTGGTCAGCAGGGTCGCCCGGGCCGTCGACGAGTCGGCCGCTCGTTACACTGCCGTCGCCGGTCCGGGGACGCACCGGCACCGGACGGCATCACCGGTCGACCGGCTTCCATGCACGACGCGAGAGGTGCAGCACGATGGTGAACCGCGACGCGGTCGCGCTAGACGACCCGGTGGGTGAGTCGCTCCGCGGTCATCACGCCCATCTCGCACGCCGGTTCGGCCGGGCCGCCACGTACGTGCCGGAGGTTGCGACCTTCTCCGCGGTCTCCACCGACCCGGATGCGGCGGAGTGGGCCGATCTTGCCCAGTTGCTCGGTCGAGGCGGATTCGCCGACATGTTCAGCTGCCCGGCTGTCCCGCCGTCGGACTGGGAGCCGGTCTTCGTCCTCGAAGGCCGCCAGATGATCCTGCCCGCCGACAGCCGGATCGACCGCCCTCGGGCCGAACCAGGCGGCGAGGTGGTCGAGTTGCACGCGCAGGATGTGCCCGAGATGCTCGACCTCGTCGCGCGGGCACAGCCGGGGCCGTTCTGGCCGCGCACCCGGGAGCTCGGCACGTACCTCGGTATCCGTGTCGACGGCACGCTGGTGGCGATGGCGGGCGAGCGGCTCAGGCCTCCGGGATGGACGGAGATCAGCGCCGTCTGCACCGCTCCCGAGGCCCGCGGACGGGGCCACGCCGCAACCCTGGTCGATGCGCTCGTCGCGCGCATCGCCTCCCGGGACGAACGGCCCTTCCTGCACGTGGCCGAGGCGAACACCCGCGCGATCGCCCTCTACGAGCGGCTCGGCTTCGAGACCCGGAGGCATGTGACCTTCCGCGGGTTCCGCACGCCGTGACGGCCTCCGCTCGCGCGTCGGGGTGCGCGGGTGATGTTCGACTGCGGCGCCCGTGAGCCCGCATGGACCCGGTCGGGTCGCCGCGTCGGGGATCCCGGCGCGAGCGGCCGGTCGGCCGGCCGGTCAGCCTGCCCCGGACCGGTCGGGCGCGGCGTGCGTGCGTGCGTGCGGCGGCAGGCTCTGCCGGGGGCGGGTGACGTGTGGCCCGGCGGGAGCGGGGCAGCCGGGTGGGCAGAGAGCTTTCGCACCGGGAGCAGCCCGCTCCCGCCGAACCGCAAGGGAGGCACCATGAGCGGCATCGAGATCTGGGAGTTCCGTGTCACGTCCGGCCACGTGTCCGGCTCCGACCTGGTCGGCTTCCACGTCGAGGCCACCGACGGCCACATCGGGAGGGTCGACCGGCTGTCGGAGGTGACCGGCTCGGAGTACCTGGTGGTCGACACCGGGCCGTGGATCTTCGGCAAGCACGTCCTGCTCCCCGCCGGCACCATCGTGCGGGTCGAGCAGGAGGACAAGAAGGTGTACGTCGACCGCACGAAGGACGAGATCCGGGACAGCCCGGAGTACGACATCGACAAGCACGACCCCGCCGACAGCGCGTACCGGGACGCGTACGCGAGCTACTACGGCCCGTACTACGGCGGCCCCGTCTAGGGAGCGCGTCACCGTCCGGCCGGGCGCCGGGAGCGAGCGGGCCGTCACCGTGCCGGTGGCGGCCCGCAGTCGTGCGCGGGCCCACGGGGCGGCCGGGGGACGGTGGGGAGGGTTCAGGCGGGCCAGGTGCCGGTGAGGCGGCGGGTGGTGACCGCACCGCCGCGGTCCATGGCGGCCTTCACGGTGCCGAAGATCGCGCCCTGCAGTGCGGCTGCCACCAGGATCTCCGTCCACGTCCGGTGCTCGTCGGTGGCGTCGGGTGCGTCGTCGTCGTGGCCGAGCACCTTCCACGCCTGTTTGAAGAGCACGCCGGCCAGGAGTCCGGCGGACGCACCCAGCACCAGGCCGACCGGCTTGTAGGCGATTTTCGCGACCTTCACCGGTGCCCTCCGAGCAGGCCGCGGAGCAGCACCGCCGTCAGGACGGCGGCCGCGGCGGCGACCAGCAGCGGTGCGCGGTTGGCGCGGGCGGCGGTCGCGGCGCGGCCCGCCTGCGTGCGCAGTTGCGAGGGGGTGCGGTCGGCGGCGAGGTGGCCGACGTGCGCCGCCGTGCCGCGGGCCTGGGCCGTCAGTTGTCCGGCGCGGTCCAGGACGTTCTTCGGGGCGTGGTCCCGGACGGTGTGGACGGCGTGGGTGACCGTGTCGCGCACGGCCTCGGCGGCGTGCACGGCTGCTTCCTGCGCCTCGTTCTTCATGGCGGTCACCTTTCGCCGGTCGCGGTCCGGGAGTTCCGTCCCGTCGGTCAGGTTCTCCGTCGTGCGGCCGAGCTCCTCGCGGGTGCGGTCGGCCTGGGTACCGAGTTCGTCCAGGGACGGTGCGGACGCGTCGTTCCCGGGAATCCCCGTCGTCATGGCCTGCTCCTCTCGTCCGTCTCGTCGGTGCCGGCCCTCCCGCGGCTGCGGAACCGGCCGGTCGTCCGTCACCCCGCGGCTACCCCCGATCGCATCGCCCATCCGCACCGGTCCCGGAGCTCCGGGCCGCCGGAGCTCCGGGCCGCCGGAGCGCCACGGCCGTTCGGGGCGCCTCCTCAGTCGGCGAGCAGGCCGGTGCGCAGCTGCTTGAGGATGCGGGTGAGGATGCGGGAGACCTGCATCTGGGAGACGCCGAGCTGCTCGCCGATCTGGCTCTGAGTCATCTCGGCGCCGAACCGCATCGACAGGACGGCACGGTCGCGTTCGGGCAGGGCGGCGACGAGGGGCTTGAGGGTCTCCAGGTGGAGTACCGCCTCGAAGCCCTTCTCCTCCACCGCGTGGCGGGTGCCGAGGACCGCGGCCGGCTCCTCGCCGTCGGTGGGGACGTCGAGGGACTGCGCGGCGTAGGCGTTGGCGGCCTTCATGCCCTCGATCACCTCGCGCTCCTCGATGGAGAGGTGCGCGGCGAGTTCGGCGGGGGTGGGGCGGCGGTCGAGCAGCTGCTCCAGCTCGTCGGAGGCCTTGGCCAGGGCCAGGCGGAGTTCCTGCATGCCGCGGGGCACGTGGACCATCCAGGAGGTGTCGCGGAAGAACCGCTTCATCTCGCCGATGATGGTGGGCAGGGCGAAGGTGACGAACTCGATCTCACGGTCCGGGTCGAAGCGGTCGACGGCCTTGATCAGGCCGATCGTGCCGACCTGGAGGATGTCCTCCATCGGCTCGCTGCGGCTGGAGAAGCGGCGCGCGGCGAACCGCACCAGCGCCATGTTGAGCTCGACCAGGGTGCCGCGCACGTACGAGTACTCGCTGCTGCCCTCCTCCAGCGACCGCAGCCGCACGAGCAGGTCGCGCGACAGTTCCTTCGCGTCCGCCGGCGCCACCGCACCCGGGTCGTCGATCCGCGGCGCCGGGACGGCCGCGGGGGCTGCCGTCCCCAGGTCGGTGAGCTCGTGAGCCGGTGCCGTTCCCTGCAGGACTGCCATGCTCATGGTTCTCCTCCGGTCGCGGACCCGGCGGAGATGCCGTGCCCGCACGCCCGCTGCCCGCGTTCTCGCAGGGCATGCGCCGACTCCCGAAAGTCGTCCGGTATCGGATGATTTGTCATCCCCCGGGGCGGCGGGTCCGCTCTCCCCCGGTCCGGTTCCCCCCAGCGGAACCGTCATGCACGCCGGTGCGCGCCCGCCGTCACCGGAGCGGCGGCTGCGGTGGCTGCGGTGGGCCGTGGACGGCCGGCAGCCGTCCACGGAACCCGGCAGCCGCCACCGCTGGTGAGCGGAGCCCGGCCCGGCCCCACGGGTGGCGGCCCGGCTCCGGTCCGTCCGGGTGACCCGGGATGCCCGGACCCCGCACTTCGGCTGAGCTGGGGGGACGGGACGACCACCACCGCTCGGGGAGGGTGACGATCGAGTGGCAGCCCCCTCCGCCACGGAGTCCCGGCCGGGGCGTGTGGCCCTGACCGGCGCCCGCACCGGCCCCGGACCCCGACGCCGCACCGGGCCCGACCCGGACCCCGACCGGACACGACGTCAGCACGCCAGCACGCCAGCACGCCAGCACGCAACGCCACCGGACGAGAGGGACGCGCATGATCACCACGACCGAGACCGGGGTGACGCTGGAGGTGAACGGCGTGCGCCGGGATCTCCGGCTCGACAACCGCTGCACCCTGCTGGACGCGCTCCGCGAGCAGCTCGCGCTGACCGGTGCGAAGAAGGGCTGCAACCACGGCCAGTGCGGGGCGTGCACGGTGCTGCTCGACGGTCGGCGGGTGAACAGCTGCCTGGTCCTCGCCGTCACGGCCGACGGCTGCTCCGTGACCACGGTCGAGGGCCTCGCGGCCGACGGTGACCTGCACCCCCTGCAGCAGGCGTTCCTCGACCACGACGCCTTCCAGTGCGGCTTCTGCACGCCCGGTCAGCTGTGCTCCGCGGTCGGCCTGCTCGCGGAGGCGGAGGCCGCCGGCGAGGTGCTGGACGGGCCTGCGGTGCGGGAGCGGATGAGCGGCAACCTCTGCCGCTGCGGCGCCTACCCGCACATCGTCCGGGCCGTCGTGGAGACCACGTCGTGAGGGCGTTCGGCTATCTGCGGCCCACCGGCCCGGAGGAGGCCGTCCAGCTGCTCGCCGGCAGCCCGGACGCCCGCTACCTGGCCGGCGGCACGAACCTGGTCGACCTCATGAAGCTGGAGGTGGAACGGCCGCGTCTGCTCGTCGACCTGGGCCGGCTGCCGCTCGGCGGCATCGCCCCGGCCGACGGCGGCGCACTCCGGATCGGCGCCCTGGTGCCCAACGCCGACCTGGCGGCCGACCCGCTGGTGCGCGCGGCGTACCCGGTCCTGTCGGAGGCGCTGCTCGCCGGGGCGTCCGGGCAACTGCGCAACCGGGCGACCACGGCCGGCAACCTGCTGCAGCGCACCCGCTGCCCGTACTTCCAGGACACCGCCAAGCCGTGCAACAAGCGCCGGCCCGGCACCGGCTGCCCGGCCCGCGAGGGCGTGCACCGCGACCTCTCGGTGCTGGGCGGCTCCGAGCACTGCATCGCCACGCATCCGTCCGACCTCGCGGTCGCACTCGCCGCGCTGGGCGCCGTCGTGGAGCTGCTCGGCCCGGACGGTGCACGCACCCTGCCCGTCACGGACCTGCACCGGCTGCCGGGCGACCGGCCGGACGAGGAGCACCGGCTGCTGCCGGGCGAGCTGGTCACCGCCGTCGTCCTGCCGCCGCCGGTGCCGGACGCGGTGTCCGCCTACCGGAAGGTCCGCGACCGCGCCTCGTACGCCTTCGCGCTCGCCTCGGCCGCGGGCGTCCTGGCGGTGCGCGCGGGCCGGGTGACGCACGTGTCGCTGGCGCTCGGCGGTGTCGCGCCGAAGCCGTGGCGCGCCCGGACCGCCGAGCAGCGGCTGGTGGGCGGCCCCGCCGACGAGGCGTCGTTCACCGCTGCCGTGGAGGCCGAACTCGCCGGTGCCCGACCGCTGCGCGACAACGCGTACAAGGTGCCGCTCGCCCGCAACCTGGCCGTCCGGCTGCTGTGCACCCTCGCAGGGGCGGGGGAGGTCCGATGACCGGCCCTGCGCGCCTGGAGGGCCGGGACAAGGTCACCGGCACCGCCCGCTACGCCGACGACCACCGGCCGCCCGGCTGCGTGCACGCCTGCCCGGTGCCCGCCACCGTCGCCCGCGGCGCGGTCACCGCGGTCGACACCGCCGCGGCCCTCGCCGACCCGCGGGTGCTCACCGTGCTCACCCACCTGGACGCGCCGCGCCTCGCGCACGCCGACGATCCGACGCTGGCGGTGCTGCAGTCGGCCCGCGTCGCCCACCGCGGGCAGTACGTGGCGCTGGCCGTCGCCGAGACCCCGGAGGCCGCCGAGCAGGCCGCCGCCGCGGTGCGGGTGACGTACGCGGCGGAGCCGCACGACGTGGTGCTGACCGAGGGCCACCCCGGCGTCTACGCCCCCGAGCAGGCCAACGGCGGCCACCCGGCGGACCGCGTGCGGGGCGACTTCGACGCCGCGTGGGCCGCCGCCGAGGTGCGGGTCGACGCCACCTACCGGACCCCGCCGATGCACAACCACCCGATGGAGCCGCACGCCGCGACCGCACGGTGGGAGGGCGACCGCCTCACCGTGCACGACTCCAGCCAGGGCACCGCGGAGGTGCAGAGGGTCCTGGCCGCGCTGTTCGGTCTGGAGCGGTCGCAGGTCCTGGCGGTGAGCGAGCACGTCGGCGGCGGATTCGGCTGCAAGGGCACGCCCCGGCCGCACGTGGTGCTGGCCGCGATGGCGGCGCGGGTGGTGGGACGGCCCGTGCGGCTCGCCCTGCCGCGCGCGCACCTCGCCGCCGTGGTGGGCCACCGCGCGCCGACCGTCCAGCGGGTGCGGCTGGCGGCGGGGCGCGACGGGCGGATCGAAGGGCTGGCCCAGGAGATCCTGACCCGTTGCTCGACCCTGAAGGAGTTCGTGGAGCAGGCCGCGGTGCCGGCCCGCGTGATGTACCGCTCCCCCTCCTCGCGGACCACCCACCGGGTGGTCCGGCAGGACGTGCCGGCGCCGTCGTGGATGCGGGCGCCGGGCGAGGCCCCGGGCATGTTCGCGCTGGAGTCCGCGATGGACGAACTGGCCCTGGCCTGCGGCATCGACCCGGTGGAGCTGCGGCTGCGCAACGAGCCCGGCACCGAACCCGACAGCGGCAGGCCGTTCTCCAGCCGGCACCTGACGGAGTGCCTGCGCGAAGGCGCCCGCCGCTTCGGGTGGGAGCGGCGCGGGCCGGCGGGGCGCGCCGAGGGCCGGCTGCTGGTCGGCACCGGCGTCGCCGCCTCCACCTACCCCGTGCTGATCGGGCCGGCGTCCGCCGAGGTCCGGGCGGAGGCGAACGGCACCTTCCTGGTGCGGGTCAACGCCACCGACATCGGGACGGGTGCCCGGACGGTGCTCGCGGTGATCGCCGCCGAGGTGCTGGCCGTGCCGGTCGACCGGGTCCGGGCCGAGATCGGGCGCAGCGACCTGCCGTACGGCGGCGTGGCGGGCGGGTCCAGCGGCACCTCGTCGTGGGGGTGGGCGGTGCACGCGGCGGCTTCCGCGCTGGCGCGGCGGCTCGCGGAGGGTGGCCCGGTGCCGGCGGAGGGTCTGTCGGCGGACGCCGACACCCGGGAACTCGTGGCGCAGGGTGCGGAGTACGCCCGGCACGCGTTCGGTGCGCAGTTCGCGGAGGTGCAGGTCGACCGGGACACCGGCGAGGTGCGGTTGCGGCGGCTGCTCGGGGTCTTCGCGGCGGGGCGGATCCTGAACCCGCGCACGGCCCGGTCGCAGCTGCTCGGCGGCATGGTGATGGGTGCGTCGATGGCGCTGCTGGAGGAGTCGACCATGGACCCGGAGTTCGGCGACCACGCGGAGCGCGACCTCGCCGCGTACCACGTGGCGGTGAACGCGGACGTACCGGACGTGCAGGCGTACTGGGTCGCGGAACAGGACCCGCACGTCAGCCCGATGGGCTCGAAGGGCATCGGCGAGATCGGCATCGTCGGCACGGCCGCGGCCGTCGCCAACGCGGTGCACCACGCGACCGGGGTGCGGGTGCGGGAACTCCCGATCGGAGTCCGGGCCTTGCTGGGGCGGACGGGAGGGTGAGACCCGTCCGCGCCCAGGAGGGCGAGCGGCGGCCTTCGTCCCGCGGGTGAATCCGGGTGGGTGCCGCTCGAGCACGTCGCCGACCGCGAGGCGAAGGTGGCGGCACACGATCTGCTCCACCCCGGGAGCCCGCGCACGATGGCCTACGACACCGTGCCCTCCGCGGTCTTCACCCGGCCGCGGATCGCGCAGGCCGGCCTGACCGAGCAGGAAACCCGCGCACAGGGCATCGACTACGCGGTGAGGAGCTCCGGCCGCGGGGCGGGCGGCGGCGTGCACGGCCGGGGTCCGTCTCAGGCCCGGGCCTCCTCGACGACGGCCGGCAGCCAGTCGTCGACCGACGAGAAGCGGAACCCCAGGCGGGCCGCGCGGCCGGTGTCCATCGCGTAGCAGCGGTCGAAGGAGAACGGCGAGACGGGCTCGCCCGTCCCGGCGACCAGCACCGGTACCGCACCGACCGTGCGACCGACCGCTTCAGCCAACTCCCGTGCGTCCAGGGTGCCGTGGGAGGCCGCGTTGACGGGGCCGGTGAAGTCGGCCGCTGCCGCCCAGGCCAGGAATCGGGCCATCTCCGGCGCGTGGACGAAGGACGCGGGCCGGGGCGCGGGGTGGACGGCCACCGGCAGGCCGCGTTCGATCCGCTCGACGTAGTGGGCGAGGCGTCCGGTGAAGTCACCGGCACCGAGCACGTGCGCGGTGCGGACGGCGGCGACGTCGAAGGGCGCCTGCCGGAGGAGCAGCGCCTCCGCCTGGCGCTTGCCCTCGCCGTAGTGGTCGGCCCGGAACTGCTCGTCCGCCCAGGGGAGTTCCGGATCCACCGGCCAGGCCGACGGGTCGACGGCCTCCTCCGCGAGGGCCGCCTCCGTGACGGCTGTCCCTGCGGCGGCCGCCCCGCCCGGCCGTCCGAGCCCGGCGTAGACCTCGACCGTGGAGGTCAGCACGTAGCGGCGGGTGCGGCCGGCGAAGACCCGGGCGGCGACGGCGGCCTGGAGCGGCGAGTAGCAGACCTGGTCGACCACGACGTCGAAGGACCGGCCGGCGAGCGCGGTGCGCAGCGCCGCCTCGTCGTCGCGGTCGGCGAGCAGCCGGGTCACGCCCTGCGGCGGGGGTGACGAACCCCGGTTGACGACGGTCACCGCGGCGCCCGCATCGCGCAGTTCCTCGATCAGCCTCCGCCCGAAGTAGCGGCTCCCGCCGATCACGCACACGTCCATGGGGTGGTCCTTCCTCGTCCGTCGACGGCGTCCTCGGCGGCCAGTCTGCTCGGGTGCGGCCGACAGCAGTAGTGTCGGATCGGATGCCTCGCCCTTAGGAGAACTGTTGATCGACGTCCAGCGGCTGGCCGTGCTGCGCAAGGTCGCCCGCCACGGCAGCTTCAACCGGGCGGCCCTGGCGCTGCACTGCACGCCCTCGGCCGTCTCGCAGCAGATCGCCGCGCTGGAGCGGAGCCTCGGCGCACCGGTGGTCGAACGCTCCACCCGCGGCGTCGTGCTGACGGAGACGGGCCGGCTGCTGGTGGAGGCCGCGGACGCGATCGCCGCCGAACTCGCCGACACCCAGCAGCGCCTCGACCGTCTGGCCGCCGACCGGACGGCGCCCACGCTCACCGTCGCCACCTTCGCCAGTGCAGGCCGCCGGCTCCTCCCCGCCGCCCTGGCCGGGTTCGTCGCCGACCACCCCGAGGTGGTGCTGACGATCCTGGAGGAGGAGCCGGAGGAGAGCCTGCCCGGCGTCCGCGAGGGTCGGGCCGACCTCGCGCTCGCCTACCATGTCGACGGCCCGCCCTCCCGGCCCGGCGACCGGTCCGGCCTGGACTGGACGCCCCTCGGCGCGGACCCGCTGCGGGTCGTGCTGCCGCGCCACCACCCCGCCGCGGTCCGCCACCGGGACGGCTCGGAGCCGCCCCACCTGGCCGAACTCGCCGACCAGCGCTGGATCCTGGGCTGCCGAAAATCCGCCGCGCAGCTCGCGCGCCACGCCGCCCTGGCCGGCGTCGAGCTGCGGATCGCGTGCACCGCGACGGACTACGACTTCGCCCAGGCACTCGTCCACAGCGGCGTCGGCATCGCCCTGATCCCCGAGCTCGGCCTGATCCGGCACCCGGAGCTGGTCGCCCTGCCGCTGGCCGGGCCCGCCCCGTGCCGTCACCTGGGCCTGGCGCTCTCCCGTCGCCGCCGCGGCCCTGCCGCACGGCTGGCCGAGGAGCTGGCGTCGCGGCTCGTGGACCAGGTGAACCGGGCGGACCGGGCTGACCAGGTGAACCGGGCGGGCCGGGCGGGCCGGGCGGGCCAGTTGGGCCAGACGGACCGGGCCCGGGGCGAGGTGTCGGCACCGGCCGGCGCAGCCCCGTAGTCCGGAGGCGTCCGTGTCCGGAGGCGTCCGCATCCGGTGGGCGCCCGTGTCCGGAGGCGTCCGTGTCCGGCAGGCGTCCGCTCAGCGCTGCCCGTGTGCCGGGGCGGGCGTGCGGCGGGGGCGGCCGGTGGCCGCCGCGGGGGCGAAGGGCCCGTCCAGGGCGGCCCATTGCAGGAGCAGGATGGTCTTTCCGTCGGTGATGCGTCCGTCGCGGATCATGGCGAGGGCTTCGGTGAAGGGCAGTTCGAGCACTTCGATGTCCTCGCCGTCCTCCTCCAGTCCTCCGCCGTCGCCGGTGCGGTCGGCCGGGGTGTAGGGGGCCGCGTAGAAGTGCAGGCGCTCGGTGACCGAGCCGGGGCTCATGTAGGCGTCGAGGACGTGGGTGAGCGGGCCGAGCGTGACCCCGAGTTCCTCGGCGCTCTCGCGCCGGACGGCGGCGAGCGGGTCGTCGCCGTCGAGCAGTCCGGCCGCGGCCTCGACGAGCATGCCGTCGGGGTGGTCGTTGACGTAGGCCGGGTAGCGGAACTGACGGGTGAGCAGCACCCGTCCGCGCGCGGCGTCGTACGGCAGGACGACCGCGCCGTTTCCGCGGTCGTACGTCTCGCGCTGCTGGGTGACCCAGCGTCCGTCGCGGCGCCGGTAGTCGAAGGTGGTGCGGCGCAGCACGTGCCAGCCGCGGGAGGTGAGCTCCACGTCGCGGACCACGACGCCGGGGTTGCGGTGGAGGTCGCGTCCGGCGCGGTCGAGGCCGGTGCGGCCGCGGTGGTCGGGGGTGTCGGTGCCGGGGCCGGGGCGGGAGGGCCCGGCGGTGGGGACGAGCGTCGGCTTGTCGGTCATGCCGCGCTACGATACATGCAGAAACGTGCAAGAACAGGAGAGAATGCGGATGCTGGCTGCTGAACGGCGTGACCACCTGCTGGGCCTTCTCGCCCGCGAGGGCAAGATCGTCGCCAAGGACGTCGCCGCCGACCTGGGCATCTCCGAGGACAGCGTGCGGCGCGACCTCCGCGACCTCGCCGCCGAGGGGCTCTGCCACCGCGTCTACGGCGGGGCGCTGCCCGTCTCCCCCGCCGTGGCGGACTACGCCGCCCGGAAGACCGTCACCCCGGACGGCAAGCAGAAGGTCGCGGCAGCGGCCGCCGCGCTCGTCCGGCCCGGCAGCGCCCTGATCCTGGACGGCGGCACCACCGCCCTCGCCGTCGCCGGCATGCTCCCGCCGGAACTGGCCTGCACCGTGATCACCCACAGCCCGACGATCGCGGTCGCGCTCCTCGGCCATCCACATGCCGAGGTCTTCCTGCTCGGCGGACGCATCTTCAAGCACTCGGCGGTCGCCTGCGGTGCCGCCGCGGTGGAGGCCGCAGGGAACGTCTCGGCCGACCTCTGCCTGCTCGGCGTCACCGGCGTCCACCCGGAGGCGGGCCTCACCACCGGCGACGCCGAGGAGGCCGCGATGAAGCGCGCCCTGGCCGCGCGGGCCGCGGACACCTACGTCCTCGCCTCGTCCGAGAAGATCGGCACGGCCTCCCGGTTCCGCGTCCTGCCCTGGGAGGGGATCAGCGGACTCGTCACCGACGCCGACCCCCGCCACCCCGTCGTCGAGCAGCTCACGGCACGCGGCGTGGAGATCCTCACGACCGGCTGAACACTCGGGGCCGGGGCCGCTGCCCGGGACCGGACGCCCGGCGGCGCCGGGCGCCGGATCGTTGATCACCCGCCCGGACGCGGCATAGGTTACGGCGCATGACGAGTCTTCGAATCGGCGTGATGCACGACCGCGACTGGGCCCCGGAAGGGTTGCCGGGATTCGCGCGCGAGGTCGAGGCCCTGGGGGTGGACGACCTCTGGGTGGTGGAGGACCTCGGATGGAACGGCGGCGTGTCGGCGGCTGCCGTGGCGCTGGGAGCGACCGAGCGGCTGCGGGTGGGCATCGGCATCACGCCCGCGCCGCTGCGCAGTCCCGCGTTGCTGGCGATGGAACTGGCGACGCTGGCACGGGTGTTCCCCGGGCGGCTCGTGGCCGGGATCGGGCACGGGGTGGCCGAGTGGATGGCCTCGGTCGGCCTCACGGCACGGTCGCCGCTCGCGCTGCTGGAGGAGACGATCAACGCGGTACGCGCGCTGCTGCGCGGGGAGTCGGTCGAGATGGAGGGACGGGAGGTGCGCCTGGACGGCATCCGGCTGGTGCATCCGCCCGTCGAACCGCCGCCGGTGATCGCGGGCGTGGTGCGGCCCCGCTCGCTGGAACTGTCCGGGCGGGTCGCGGACGGAACGCTGATCGCCGAGGGCCACGGACCCCAAGACGTGGAGAGCGCGCGGGCGCTGATCCGCAAGGGCGGGGGCGACGCCACCCACAGCGTCACGGTGCTCGCCTTCTGCTGCGTCGGCGACGACGCCGAGCAGGTGGCGCAGACACTGCGACCCAGCGTCGAGGGCCACGCCGCCTGGCTCGGCCGGCCGCCGGAGCAGGTGTTCACCGTCTCCGGCAGCGCCGCGGACGCGGCAGAGCGCATCCGCGAGCTGGCGGCGGCCGGGGCCGGAACGGTCGTGCTGCGGATGGTCGGCCCCGAGCCCGTGCGGCAGCTCGGGGACGTGCTGGGCGCGCTCGGCCGCCGGTGACTCCGCCCGGACGGTCGGCCCGGCCGCCGTCCGTGGCATCGCCGGCCGGGCCGAGCCGGGGCCACCGACCACCGGCAACCGGCAACCGGCAACCGGCAACCGTGACAACGGCGTGACGCACCGTCCGCCGTTCACTCCCCCGAGTGATTGTTCGTGTCCATTCCATCCGATGCGGCACCGGCCCCCATAGTCTTCCGTCGACGAACTTCCTGCCGGCGCACGGCCGGCACGTCCTCGGAGGAGTCGCATCAGATGCTGGACGAAATCGTCCGTGCCGCCATCCACCCGGCGATCGGGATCGCCCGGGTCGGGAACTCGCCGGAGGAACACTTCCTCGCACCGGAGGTGCCCGATCCCGCACCCCGGGATCCCGGCTTCTTCAAGGACTCCACCGGTGCGCTCAAGCGCGAGGTCGCCCGTTTCCGGGTCTACGGGTACAACGCGCGGGGCGAGGTCGTGGCCGAACTCACCGCCGGGAACGCCGACATCAGCTGGACGGCCCACCTGGCGAACACGAAGTCGGCCTGGTACCAGTTCCAGCTCGCGCTGGACATCCCCGACTCGGCGATGGCCAGACCCTCGGAACTGCGGAACAAGGACGTCGTCGGCGAACGCCGGAAGGACCTCGTCATCGACCCGGGGCCCGTCACCATCTCCGGGCAGCAGGTCTCCGGCCCCGACTTCCACCTCCGCCGCGGCACCTTCATGGGCAAGGAGGTGTACCTCGGAGAGCTGCGCACCGACGAAGCAGGGAACCTGCTGGTCTTCGGCGGGTTCGGCCAGTCGGCCTCCTTCGACGGCAGGCCGGTGAACACCTTCGCCAACAACGACGGCTGGCACGACGACACCGGCGACGGCCCGGTCACGGCACGCGTCACCGTCGCCGGCCGTGAACTGCCCGTCGACCCGGCCTGGGTGGTCGTCGGACCGCCCAACTACGCCCCGGCGCTCAAGGGCATCCGCACCCTGTACGACCTGCTGTACGACGTGTTCGTCGGCACCGGTTCGCTGCCGTTCCCCGAGAAGGTCTCCTTCGCCCGGCACATCGCGCCCGTGCTGCAGCGCTTCTGCGACCACCAGTGGGTCAACCAGGGCTTCGCCGGGTTCTACGGGCACAACGGCCTCGGCCAGGTCGCCACGCCCGAGATGCTCGCCAGGCTCAGCAGCACCGCCACCACCCGCCGGGCCCTCCGCCGCCAGGTCTTCAACGCCCTGCGCGACTTCGGACGGGACGGCGGGTCTCCCGTGCCCTGGCCGTGGCTGTACGGCGACGGCATGGCGATCCCGCCGCGCACGCCGCTCCAGCACATGGCGCTCTCCCCCACCCAGTACCGGATGTTCCAGTACTGGGCCGACGGCGACTTCACGGACGACTGGGCGGAGTCGCTCGCCGACCCGGCACCGCAGGAGATCGACGACGTGCCGCTCGCCGAGCGCCCGGCCGCCCTCGACCGCGCCGCCCTCGACTTCTGCCTCGCCGACGCCTTCCATCCGGGCTGCGAGGTCACCTGGCCGATCCGGCACCCGTCGATGTACCAGGCGCCGTTCCGGATCCGCCACCGTGCACCCGGCCAGACCCCGCCCTCGTACGGGGCCGTGCTCACCTCCGAGGCGGCACTGTCCGTCAACGGGCCTCTCTACGCCCAGGGGCCCGGCGACATCAGCCGGTGGATGGCCGTGCCCTGGCAGACCGACACCGCCAGCTGCCGCTCGGGCTACGAACTCGCCCTCAGCCCACGCCACGACCCCTACCTGCCGAGCTTCTGGCCCGCCCGGGTGCCCAACCACGTGCTCACCGAGGACGACTACCGCGTGGTCGTCGACGAGAACCGGCCCCTGGCGGAGCGCACCGAGGCCTTCGAGCGGCGGGCCGTGTGGCTGCGCGGGCTCCGCGGGCAGAACACCGAGCAGCTCAACCAGATGATCGACGACTGGTTCCGGCTCGGCATCGTCGAAGTCCGCGACGGCGCCGAGGACTTCCCCGCGCGGATCCAGGTCGAGTCGCAGCCGTCGATCGACCTGACCGGCGTGCCGCACACCCAGAACCTCGTCACGCTGCACGTGCCGCAGGCCGCCGCGGCGGACTCCGCCGTCGCAGCCGCCGCGGTCGAACAGGCCGTCTCCGTCAGCGGGTACACGGCCGAAGAGGTGACGGCCGGCTTCATCGACAAGGTCTCGCCGTTCCGCGACAACACCTGATGGCCGCACGGCCCGTCACCATGCAGGCCGCCCGGCCCGCCGCCCGACCGTCCGGCCACCGCGGCGGCGCGCGCGACCACGTCGACGTCCTCGTCGTCGGCGGCGGGCCGGCCGGAGCCGCGGCGGCACTGACCCTGGCCCGCGCGGGCCGGTCCGTCCTGCTCGCCGACGCCGGCACCGGGCCCCCGAAGATCGGCGAGGCACTGCCGTCCGCGGCCCGCGTCCTGCTGCACGACCTCGGCACCGGCGACCGTCCGGTACGGGACGGACACCTGCCCTGCTACGCCAACCTGTCGGCGTGGGGCTCACCCGCCCTGCACCGGCTGGACTTCATCCGCGACCCCAACGGGC
The DNA here is from genome assembly GCF_045862635.1 of Kitasatospora sp. NE20-6. Classification (NCBI taxonomy): domain Bacteria; kingdom Bacillati; phylum Actinomycetota; class Actinomycetes; order Kitasatosporales; family Streptomycetaceae; genus Kitasatospora; species Kitasatospora sp. NE20-6. The sequence continues at coordinate 93,747 of NZ_BPRL01000037.1, read as the reverse complement.
CGGGCTGGCACCTGGACCGGCACCGCTTCGACCGGGCGCTCCGCGAGGAGGCCGCCGCGGCCGGAGCCCACCTCGCACTGCACACCGCCGTCCGCCGGGCGGCACGCCGTCCGGACGGCGGCTGGACGGTCACCCTGCAGGCCACCCGGCCGGAACCCGGCCACCTGCCGGAGCCTGCTCCGACCCCGACCCCGGCACCGGCACCGGCACCGGCACCGGAGCGGACCGTGCGATGCACGTGGCTGGTCGACGCCGGCGGACGGCGCCGCACGGTCGCCGCCCGCGCGGCCGACCACCACCGCACGGACCGGCTCGTGGCCAGCTGCCTGGAGCTGCCGCCCACCGGCGACGGCCGGGCCGGCGACCGGTCCTCGCTCGTCGAGGCCGCCGAGGACGGCTGGTGGTACACCGCCCTCCTCCCCCGCGGCCGGCGCCTGGTGGCGTACTTCACCGACGCCGACCTCGGCCCGCCCGCACCGCGCGACACCGCCGCTCTCGCACGGCTGCTGGCCCGCACGGAACACGTCGCGGCCCTGGCCGCGGCCCACCCCCTGCCCGCCACGGCCCGGCCCCGGCGGGCCCCGGCGCACTCCGTCCACCTCGACCGGCCCACCGGCGACGGGTGGATCGCGGTCGGGGACGCCGCCACCGCCTTCGACCCGATCTCCTCGCAGGGCATCCTCACGGCCCTCTACACCGGCATGGCGGGAGCCCGCGCCCTCGACCGGCACCTGGACGGCGACACCGACGCCGACGACGGCGCGCTCGCCGCCTACCGCACCAACGCGGCCGGCCTGCTCGCGGCCTACCGGCACAACCACCACGCGGTGTACGCGCTGGAACGCCGCTGGCAGGACCGCCCCTTCTGGGCACGCCGCCACCGGGCGGCCGTCCCCGGTCCCGCCCCCGTCCCTCCCTCCGAACTGCGAAGGACACCCGCATGACCACCCGTCACGGACACGAGCACGAGGACCCGTCGGTCCACTCCTTCATCCTCTCCGGCCGGGAGACCGTCTTCGGCTACCACCTGGCGATGTTCGGCATGGCCGAGCACCGCTACCAGGTGCTGCTGGAGTACGCGCTGCCGACCGACATCGTCGACATCTACCTCAAGGACCAGGCCGACCACCCGGCCAGCTGGCACGCCGTCCGCAACACCACCGACATGGTGCTCCCCCCGATCGGCGACGGCACCGTCACCTCGTACCCGGCCAGGCTCGACCGGGTCACCCAGACCGGCAACGGCGAGGACCGCGTCTGGGAACCCGTCTCGCAGGGCTTCACCGCACGCATCAGCCGGGTGCTGAACTTCCGCCGGTTCAGCGACGAGGAGTTCCCCGAGCACCTCACCTACCTGATCTACGGCCACGGCGAAGAAGCCCACATCGCACACCGGCTGGTCAAGCGCCCGCACTACGAGCAGATCATCACCCTGCGCGGCGTGCCGGACGGCGTCACCCAGGACGACCTCGGCAAGGCGCTCGAACTGACGGTCCCCGCCGTACCCGACGGCGGCCACGGCGGCCGGCCGTGGACCACCCGGCCACTGCCCGGGCCGAGCTACGACGCCGTCCTCGACCGGGGCACCGGCGGAACCCTGCCGATCACCCTCGCCCTGCGCGACGAACGCTGGTGGAACGTCACCACCCTCAACGTCTGACCGCACACCGGGCGGCCGGCGGCGGAGAGACCCGCCCCGGCCGTCCGCGGGGCGTCCGGGGAGTGCGGCCAGGTACGCAGGACGGATGACATTCGCCCACCAGGACGCGGCGTTGCGCCGCAGCGGGGCCCGTCCCGGGCAGGGTCGGTGGCCGGACCGGACGGGACCGGAACATCATCGGCGGACGGATGCTGGACCGCCGCGGCGCACGTCCGCCGATGCTCCTGGGCACCGCGGTGTCGGCGGTCGGCTTCGCGCTCCGGGCGTCCAGGATCACCGACCTGTCGCTCGGCGCGCAGTGGCCGTACATCGTGCTGGCCGGCGCAGGCATCGGGCTGCTGCTGACGCCCGCCACGATCACCCAGGGCATCACCGGCCACGACCCGGCCGGGCAGAACCCCTCCGGCGTCGGACGGCACTGGTGGACGCCGTCCGGCAGGACTTCGCGGAGGCGAACGGGCCCGTGCTGTACGGCATGGCAGCGGCACTCGCGGTCGCGTTCCTCTGCGCCCTGCTGCACCCCGGTACGCGCGTCACCGCGGACACCGCCCCGTCCGCCGACACGGCGGCCCGCGACGCCGACCGCACCTCCTGACCGCGGCCCGGGTCGACGGCGGTGCCGGTGGAGGGGGGGAGGTGGGGCCGGGTCGGTGTCGCCGTCGGCCGCCCCGTGCCCGTCACCGTCCCCTTCACCGTCCGGACGCTCCGCGCAGCAGGCCCACCGCCGTCTGCAGGAACCCCGGGGCCGTCCCGGTCGTCCCACGGTTGTCCGTCCGCGCCCTTCCGGACCGCCCGCAGGCCGTCACCGTGCAGTCCGACCTCGGTGGCCCGCCCGGCAGGCGCGCCGGGCAGACTGTGTACGGAGCAGCAACGCGACCGAGAGGACCACGCATGATCACGCTGACGAAGGACGACGGCCCGGCGGACCTGGACGGGGTGACCCACCTGGCCGTCGGTGTGTCCTGGGATCCGACGGCGGGGAGCAGCGGCGGGCTGATGGGCAAGTTCCGGCAGAAGGTCGGTGCCGACCTCGACCTGATCGCCATCGCCATGCAGGGCCCGGATCCGGTCCGGATGGCCGGGCTGGACTCGCTCGACCCGCTGGGCAACGGCTCCCTCGTGCACAGCGGCGACAACCAGACCGGGCACGGGGACGGCGACGACGAGACGGTCACCGTCGACCTCGCCCGGGTGCCCGCCCACATCACCGCCATCGTCTTCGTCGCCGCCGCCTACAAGAAGCGCAGCGCCTTCCAGAACGCGCGCAACATCAGCTTCAAGGTGTACGACGCGACGGGTGGCAGCAGCCAGCAGGTCGCCGACATCTGGCCGAGCCTGCTCACCAGCGACAACGGCTGCGCCGTGGCCAAGGCCGTGCGGGTGGGCACCGGCTGGAAGCTCCAGGTGATCAACGAGACCGGCAAGATCAAGCAGGGCGACGAGCGGGACCTCATGCGCTTCGCGGTCAGCAAGTAGCGGGCGGCGCCGGGCGGACGGGGTGGAACGCGCCCCGGGAGCAGGACGGTTCGGCGGTCCGCTCCTGCCCGCCCGCGGCCGGCGGCCGGCACGTTCCTGGGACGGGACTCCCGGAGCCCGCTGCCTCCCGGCCGGGGTCACCCCGGCCGGGGCCCTGCACGTGCGCACCTCGCTCCACCCGGTGGACGGCCCGATCCGCCGTGAGGGGCTCTCCCCGTGCCCGGCCCGAAGCGTGCCCGGTTCGAAGCGTGCCCGCGCCCGGCCCGTCCCTCCGACCACCGGGGCAAGGTGGTCGTGCTGAATCTCCGGGGTTCCTGGTGCAACGCCTGCCGCGCCGAGGCGGAGCGGCTCAGGTCGCTCCGGGACCCGGATCCTGAAGTTCCCCAGGGGGAGCATCGGTCCGAAGTTCATCCCGTCCAGCATCGTGGCGGACCGGGACGGCGGTCTCGCCGCACGGGCGTTCGGCGCCCGGAGCGCCTCGCCGGGGACGGCACGCTGGCGGTGTTCGGCAAGTGCCTGGACGTCAGCGGCGGCGGGCCGGCCGTCGGCACCCGGGTCCAGCTGTGGGACTGCACCCGGGGCAACGCCCAGCAGGGGGTGTCCGACCCCGGCGGCGGACTGCGGAACCCGGTTTCCGGGCGATGCCTGGCCGGCCCCGACCAGGGTGACCCGTTCGCGCAGCCGGTCATCCAGCACTGCACCGTCGCGGCGATCAGTGCGCGGCGGCCTCGCGGGCGATCCGGTCGAACTGGGCGCCCATCGCCTCGGAGAGGGCCTGCGCGGCGGAGAGCGGGCGGACCATGACGGTGAACTCGTCGATCCTGCCGTCGTCGTCGAAGTGCAGGAAGTCGCAGCCCTGGATCTGCCGGCCCGCGACGGTCGCGGTGAAGACGAGGGCGTGGTCGCGGCCGTCGGGGTTCGCGATCTCGCGGATGTAGGTGAAGTCCTCGAAGACCCGCAGCACGCCGCGGAGGATCGCCGCGGTGATCGCCTTGCCGGGGTACGGCTTGAACGCGACGGGGCTGGTGAAGACGACGTCCTCGGCGAGCAGCGCGGTCAGGGCGGCCTCGTCGCGGTCCTCGACGGCCTTGCGGAAGGCGTGCACGGGTCCTCCATGTACTCAATTAGTTGACTAGGTGATTCGGTGAGTATGCAGGCGCCCGGAACGGCTGTCCAGGGGCGCCGGAGCAACCCCGTCACCGGGCCGGTGACCAGGTGCTACGTTGGCGCGATGGCTTTGCGCAACGCGGTGATGGCGGCCCTCCTGGAGGGCGAGGCGTCGGGGTACGACCTCGCCAAGGGCTTCGACGCCTCGGTCGCCAACTTCTGGACGGCGACGCCCCAGCAGCTCTACCGGGAGCTGGAGCGCATGGAGGGCGAGGGCCTCATCGAGGCCCGCGTGGTCGAACAGGAACGGCGCCCGGCGAAGCGGCTGTTCACCCTCACCGCGGCAGGCCGGGAGGCCGTCCGGACGTACACGGCCCGGCCGCCGTCACGGCCCACCGCCATCCGTGACGAGCTGCTGGTCAAGGTCCAGTCCGCCGACGCGGGCGACGCCGGGGCGGTCCGGGCCGCCGTCGCCGAACGGATCGACTGGGCCACCACCAAGCTCGCCCGCTACGAACGTCTCCGGGCGAAGCTCCTCGACGGGCGCAGCGAGGAGCAGTACCTCGCCACCGCCGAACGCGTCGGCCCGTACCTGACCCTGCTGCGCGGGATCGCGTTCGAGCAGGAGAACATCCGCTGGGGCGAGCTGGCGGCCCGGGTCCTCGACGGGCGCGCGCAGGCGGGGTGAGCCCGGCCGGGCCGGGCGCGGGGCCGCCCGTCCGCGACCGGTGGCCGCGGACGGTCCGTCACGGCCGGGCGGACGGCTCCTGGTCGAGGTGTCGCCGCCAGGGGCCGAGTGCGGTGTCGGTCGCCGCCCGGACGGCGGCGTGCAGGTCGGCAGGGGTGGCGGGCCGGTCGGAGCCGTCGAGCAGGGCCTGCAGGGCGCCGGTGACGGCGCCGACGAACGCGCCGGTGAGTGCGGCCGCCTCCACCCGGTCGAGCCGGTCCGGATAGGCCTCGGCCAGCCGTCGGGCGATCTCCTGCTGGGCGTCGAGCTGGATCTGCAGGGCGCGGCCGCGGACGGCCGGCACGGTGCGGATCAGCCGCAGGCGGAGCGCGGCCAGCGGGCCGACCATGTCGTCGCCGCCCTGCGGCACCGCGCCCAGGGCGCGCAGCAGGACCTCGCCCGGCCCCTCGTCGGGCGTGCGGGAGGCGATGGCGTCCGTCACCGCCCGGACGCGGGTGTCGGACTCGGGGAACAGCAGCTCCTCCTTGCTGGCGAAGTAGCTGAAGAACGTGCGCGTGCCGATCTCGGCCGCGGCGGCGATGTCGGCCACGGTGGTCCGGTCGTAGCCCTGCTGTTCGAACAGTTCCGTCGCCGCATCGACGAGGGCCCTGCGGGTGCGGGCGCGCTTGAGGTCGCGGAGGGACATGGGACGCACCTTACCGCAGGTGGTGCAGATCAGCACTCATGGCATTTCTGCACTCATTGCCGAATCGCACTCGATGCGCTTACGGTGGTTCCATGACTCCTCGCAGCGTTCTCGTCTCCGGGGCCGGCGTCGCCGGACCGACCCTCGCCCACTGGCTGGCCCGTCACGGGTTCCGCCCGACCGTGGTGGAGAAGGCCCAGGGCCTGCGCTCCAGCGGGAACCCGGTCGACGTACGCGGCCCCGCCCTGCCGGTGGCCGAGGCCATGGGCGTCCTGCCGCAGCTGCGCGCCGCGGCCACCTCGGCCACCGCCATGCGCCTGCTGAACGCCACGGGACGCGAGGTCGCCCGGGTGCGCATGTCCGCCGGGCGCGGCCGCACGGGCCACCGGGAGGTCGAGGTGCCGCGCGGCGACCTGGCCGCCGTCCTCCACGAGGCGGCCCGCGACGAGGCCGAGTTCCTCTTCGGCGACAGCATCACCGCACTCCGCCAGGACGAGCACGGGGTGGACGTCACGTTCGAACAGGCGGCGCCGCGCCGCTTCGACTTCGTGATCGGCGCGGACGGCCTGCACTCCACCGTGCGGCACCTGGCCTTCGGCCCCGAGCGCGACTTCGTCCGTCCCACCGGGATCCTCGTCGCCACCGTGCCGCTCGGGGAACCGGCCGACCACCCGCACGAGGTGGTCGTCTGCAACGCGCCGGGCCGGCTGGTCTCCGTCCACCCCTCCCGCGGCGAGGCCCTGGCCGCGTTCATCTTCCGCCGGCCCGACATCACCGCCTTCGACCACCGCGACACCGCCCTGCACAAGCGGATCGTCACCGCGTCGCACGCGGGCCTCGGCTGGCGCGTCCCCCACCTGCTCGACCGGCTGCAGAACACCGACGACCTCTACTTCGACGCCGTCAGCATCGTCGACCTCCCCTCGTGGTCACGAGGCAGGATCGCCCTGCTCGGCGACGCCGCCTCCTGCGTCTCGCTCCTGGGGGACGGCTCCAGCCTCGCCATCGCCGGGGCCCGCGCCCTGGCCGCGGCGCTCGCCGCGCACCCGACCGCCCCCGCCACCGCCCTCGACCGCTACGAGGCCGCCCACCGCGCCCTGGTGATGCCCAGGCAGCGCGGCGTCAGGCGCTCCGCGGCCCTGCTCGTGCCCGCCACCCGCCTCGGACTCGCCACCCGCAACCTCGCCGCCCGCCTCCTGCCCGCGGGCCCCTGACCACCCGCTCCGGTGGGCCGCCGGGACGTCGGCTGCCGGTGCGGGCGAAGCCTTCGACACGGCACCCGGGTCAGGCGGATTCCCGACGGATCAGCCGGGTCGGGAGGATCAGCGGGTCCACCCTCTCCCCCGCGAGCAGGGCGAGGAGCATCCGCGTCACTTCGCGTCCGAGTGCCTGGATCGGCTGGTGAACCGTGGTGAGCGACGGATGGGAGACCTCGGCGACCGGCAGGTCGTCGAAGCCGACCACCGCGACGTCGGCGGGCACGGAGCGGCCGGCCCGGTGCAGCACTCTCAGCGCGCCCGCCGCCATGTTGTCGTTGGCGGCGAACACCGCGTCGAGGTCCGGGTGCCGGGTGAGCAGCGCCTCCATGGCGGCGGCTCCGCTGCGTTCGTTGAAGTCGCCCGCCGCGGCGCCGTAGGGGGTGAGGCCGGCCAGGGCGACCGACTCGCGGAAGCCGCGCATGCGGGAGCGGCCGACGTCGGTGTCCAGCGGGCCGTGGATCGTGACGATACGGCTTCGCCCGAGGGCCAGGAGATGGTCGGTGGCCGCACGGGCGCCTCCGGCGTTGTCGACGTCCACGTACCAGGAGGGTTCTCCTTCCAGCGGCCGGCCGCCGAAAACGGCGGGCAGGCCCGACTCCCGGACGAGGCGCGCCATCGGATCGTCCCCGCGCAGCGCCATCAGCACGACGCCGTCGACGGCCCGGGTCCGCAGCAGCTGCTGCACCCGGGTCTGCCCCCTGGCGGAGGTGGCCAGACAGAGCACCAGGTGGAGATCGGTCTCCTCCAGCACCGTGGTGGCGCCGGCGACCACCTGACCGAAGAACGGGTCGGCGAAGATCATCGGATCGTCGCCGGAGACGACGAGGGCCACCGCCCCGGCCTGCTGCGTCGCGAGGGCGCGGGCGGTGGGGTTGGGCACGAAGCCGAGTTCGGCGATCGCCCGCTGGACCGCGTCGCGCTTGGCGCGACTGACGTGCGGCGCGTTGTTCAGCACCCTCGACGCCGCCGAGCGCGAGACCCCCGCCCGCTCGGCCACCTCGTCCAGCGTGGGTCGCCGACGTGCCGTCCCGTCCATCGCGGCATCACCTTCCGTCTCGGACTCGTCCCGGGCCGGGTTGCCCCGAGGCTGCTCCCGATCGACTGGGAGCGCTTCCAGTCAGAGACTGTATACCGCCGTCTCACCCCATGTGAAGAGCAGGCTACGCACCACTCTTGACAAGTGCCATTCTGCGACTACACGATTGCCGCGGCAACCGGGCCATCCCGGGCCAGCACTGGAAGCGCTTCCATAACTGCGCTTCTGCCGCCGCCCGTCGCGAACGCCGACCCGCGCCCGCGGCCCCCGGCCGCACCCGGAGCACCCACCCGGCGCGACGGAGCCCGGCTCCCGCACGTCCTCACCTCACCCCTGCCGAGCCGTCGGCCCCAAGCCCGGTGACTCGGCGCCCCCACCCGAGAAGAGGTCCACCATGCGACGGTCCACCCGTCTGCTCGCATCGGCCCTGATCGTCCTCCCGCTGACGCTGGCCGCCCCCACCGCGGCGCACGCCGCGTCGCCGGTCTCGATGACCAACGGCTTCTACGTCGACCCCAACAGCAGCGCCGCCGCCTGGGCGGCGGCCAATCCCGGCGACGGACGCGCCGCCGCCGTCAGGGCCTCCATCGCGGCCGTCCCCATGGCCCGCTGGTTCGGGAACTGGAGCGGCACCATCGGCACCGCCACCGGCGCGTACGTCGGCGCCGCGGCGAACGCCGGCAAGCTGCCCGTCCTGGTCGCCTACAACATCCCCGACCGCGACATCTGCGGCGGCCAGTCCGCCGGCGGTGCCGGATCCGTCGCGGCCTACAACACGTGGATCGCGGCCTTCGCGAGCGGCATCGGCAGCCGTCCCGCCGTCGTCGTCCTCGAACCCGACGCGCTCGGCGACCAGAGCTGCCTGACGGCGGCCCAGATCTCCGACCGCAACGCCATGCTCAACAACGCCATCACGCAGTTCACCAACCTGGCACCCAACACCTGGGTCTACCTCGACGCCGGGAACCCCGGCTGGATCAGCGCGTCCACGATGGCCCAGCACCTGAACGCGGCCGGCGCCGGCCGCGCCCACGGCTTCTCCCTGAACGTCTCGAACTTCTACACCACCGCGCAGAACACCACCTACGGCAACGCGGTCAACGCCACCCTGAGCGCCTCCTACGGCTACACCAAGCCGTACGCGGTCGACACCAGCCGCAACGGCAACGGCTCCAACGGCGAATGGTGCAACCCCGCGACCCGCAGGACGGGCACGCACACCCAGCTCGGCGGCGGCGCCGAGATGCTCCTGTGGGTCAAGACCCCCGGCGAGTCCGACGGCAACTGCGGCGTCGGCGCCGGATCCACGGCCGGGCAGTTCCTGCCGGAGGTCGCCTACAAGATGATCTACGGCTACTGACCGCCGCAGCCCCGGCCGACCGACAGGTCCCGGCGGCACCCGGCCCGGCGGCACCGGATCCCGGGCGCCGCCGGGCCACCCCCCTCCACCGAACCACTCCACCGAACCACTCCACCGAACACGAGGAGCCATCAGATGCCCCACCGACCGGCCGTGTCCGTCGTCACCACCGCCCTCGCGCTGGTGCTCGCCGCGGCGGCACCCGCGGCCGCCGCACCGTCCCCGCAGACCCCGAAGCCCGACAAGACCCTGCCGACCGGCACCCGCTTCTACGTCGACCCCGGCAGCGACGCCGCGCGGCAGGCCGTCACCGACCTGGCCCACGGCGACCTCGCCGGCGCCGCGGACATGGCGAAACTCGCCAGCTGGCCCGAGGCCACCTGGTTCACCGGCGGCACCCCCGCCGAGGTGCGGGACAAGGTCGCCGCGATCATGCGCAGCGCCGGGCGCACCGGCACCACCCCGGTGCTCGTCGCCTACAACATCCCCGGAAGGGACTGCTCGCTGTACTCCGCCGGCGGAGCACAGTCCGACGCCGACTACCGGGCCTGGGTCAAGGGCTTCGCCCAGGGCATCGGAGACCGGAAGGCCCTCGTCGTCCTGGAGCCGGACGGACTCGCGAACCTCCCCTCCGACTGCGGCCCGGACACCGATCCCACCGGCGCCCTCACCGCCGGGCGCATCGCCGACCTCAACACCGCCGTCGACACCCTCGCCGCCCAGCCGGGCACCTCCGTCTACCTGGACGCGGGCAACAGCCACTGGCGCCCCGTCGGCGACATGGCCGACCGCCTCCTGAAGGCCGGGGTGGAGCGCACCCAGGGCTTCTCGCTCAACGTCTCCAACTACCTGGCCACCGACGACACCGACCACTACGGCACGTGGGTCTCCCAGTGCCTGTGGTTCGCCACCGAGGGGCCCGACTGGGCCCGCGGCCACGCCGACTGGTGCGCGAGCCAGTACTACTCCCCCGCCGCCCCCAACGACGGCCTGTCCGGGAACGCGGTCGACGTCGACGATCCCCGCACCTGGCACTGGACGGACGAGTGGTTCCGGCAGAACGCCGGCACCCCGCCCACCGGCGAGCTCACCCACTTCGTCCAGGACACCAGCCGCAACGGCCGCGGCACCTGGACCCCGCCCGCCGGCGCCTACCCCGACCCGCAGACCTGGTGCAACGCCCCCGGGCGCGGCATCGGAGCGCGCCCCACCGCGAACACCGGCGTCCCGCTCGTCGACGCCTACCTCTGGATCAAGACGGTCGGACAGTCCGACGGCGAGTGCAACCGCGGGATCCCCGGCGGCACCGCCGACCCGGAGTACGGCATCGTCGACCCCGCCGCCGGCGCCTGGTGGCCCGCACAGGCCCGCACCCTCGTCCGCAACGCCGTGCCCGCCCTCACCTTCAACCGGCGCTGACCCCGCACCGGGCCGCACCGGACCCCGCACCCGTGGCCGCCCGGCTTCCCCCGGGCACGGCGCGTCCGGCGACGCAAACCGCAGCCGCACGAATCCGGGGGGTGTCCGGGTACTCAGAGGGAGGTGAGTACATCCGCTCTGCCCCGCGGCCGGGGCCGACGGGACGCTTGCGCCATGCCTCGGAAGACACCGCATCTCGTTCCCCTCCTGCTGCCGGCACTCGTCGCGCTCGCGGCATGGGCCGCCTGGCTGGGCTGGGACCAGCACCGTGACGTGCACCCCGACGGCTCGGTGACGGGCCCGTACGAGGCGTGGCAGGTGATCGGGCTGGTCCTGACCCTGCTGGTGCCGGTGTACCTGGCGGCCTCCCGGGGCCACGTCGCGGGCGCCGCGCTCGGCACCTCGGCCGGTCTGACCGCCGCCGCACTCCACGACTGGTCGGACGACTCCAGCGGCCTCTTCGTGGTCGGTGCGGGCATGGTCATGGTGGGGAGCCTCGTGGTGACCTCTGCCGTGGCCGGTCTGATCGCCGCCGTCACACGGGACGGCCGCCGGGGAGGGCCGGCACGGGCCCACGAGGCCTGACACCGCCGGGCGCGGCACCCTGCCCGGCACGGCCCCCTGCTCGCAGGGGTGCCCGTGGCCCGGCCCCCGGCCGCACCGCTCCGCAGACGAAAGAAGCCCGGCTGCCACGGCACCCGCCCAGGTCAGGCCGCCACCATAATCGCAGCGCGCGGACCGCGCGTCCCCCTAAGATCACCACGACCTGCCCGGGCCGGCCGGAGCACGAGGTCATGTTTCTTGGAGGGCGACACCGTGGGTGTCATCGTGGGTGGAATTCTTGCCGTGCTGGCCGCCGTGCTGGTGTGGTGGGTCGTCAGGACGTACAACCGTCTGATCCGGCTGCGCAACCAGACGCAGGCGTCCTGGGCGCAGATCGACGTCCAGCTGAAGCGGCGGCACGAGCTGATACCGAACCTGGTCGAGGGTGCGCGCGGGTACGCCACGCACGAGCGGACCACGTTCGAAGCCGTCGTCGCCGCCCGGGGGGCGGCCGTGGGCAGCGGCCCGGGGGTCACGGACAAGGCCGCTGCGGAGGACGTGCTGACCGCGTCCCTGGGCAAGCTGCTCGCCCTCGGCGAGAGCTACCCGCAGCTGAAGGCCGACCGGCACTTCACCGTCCTGCAGGAGGAACTGACCTCCGCGGAGGACAAGATCGCCTACGCGCGGCAGTTCTACAACAGCGCCGTGCAGAGCTACCACAGCGCCCTGGAGAGCTTCCCGGGGAACCTCGTCTCCCGTCTCGGCGGCGCGCACGGCCGACGCGAGTACTTCGAGGCCGGCACCGCCGCCCAGGACGTGGCCCAGGTGAGGTTCGCGTGACCCTCGACGCCGAGTTCTACTGGGGCGGCGCGGCGCTGCTCGCGCTCTGGCTCGCCGCCTTCGGGCTCTCCCTCACGGCCACCCGCAACGGCGCCGTGCCCACCGGCCCCGCCACGCAGGAGTTCGGCCCCGAGCCGGAGTCACCCGCTGTCGTCGCCCTGCTGGCCAACCGGTGGCGGTCCGTCGACCACGCCGCCGCGGCCACCCTCCTGGACCTCGCGGCCCGCGGCCTCCTCGAACTGCGGCAGCCCGCCGACGACCCGGCGCAGAGCACGGTGCACCTCACCGGCAAGGACGCCGCCGGCCTCACCCCGTACGAGCGGCGGGTCCTCGACCGTGTCACCGAGCGGGCCGGCAGCCCGGGCGCCCCGATCGGGGCGATCGCCTTCCGTGCCGAGGAACGCGCGAAGGCGTGGAACGGCGCGCTGCGCCAGGAGATCGTGGCCGAGGCCCGGCTGCGCGGGCTGTCCCGGGCCCGGTTCGGGCCCCTGCTCGCGGGCGCCCTGTACCTCACCGCCTTCGGCCCCGGCGTGCTGTTCACCCTGGGCGCCGTCACCGGCGGGCACGGCGTCCGCGGCGCGCTCGCGGTCGGGATCATCCCGGCCGCCGCACTGCTGTACGTCCTGACCAGGGCGCTCGGCGAGCGGGCGACACCGCTCGGACTCGAACGCGCCGGGCACTGGGCCGGGGTCCGGTCGTGGCTCGCGGCGCACGAGGACTTCGCCCAGCTGCCGCCCGCGGCCGTCACCGTCTGGGACCGCTACCTCGGCTACGGCGCCGCACTCGGCGTCACCGGCCGGGCGGCGCGCCTGCTGGGCTTCGACGCGGGCGACAGGCGCCGGGTCTGGTCCTCGTACGGCGGCGCCTGGCGCCCCGTCCGGATCCGCTACCCGCGCCTGCGCCCCGGCTTCGGCTCCACCACCCCGCAGTTGCTCCAACTCGCGGGCGCCGCAGCACTGGTGGCCGTGGGCCTGCTGCTCTTCGCGATCGTGCGGCAGCCCGACTGGGCGGTCACGGACGGTCCCGACGCGAGCCACTCGCTGCGCCGCCCGGGGCTGCTGCTGTGCCTCGGCTGGGTGTTCATCGGTCTGCTCGCCCTCCTGCTGGCGGGCCGCTTCAGCCGCTGGACGCTGTTCCTGGCCTTCCTCGCGACGATGCCCGCCAACTTCGCGAGCGCCAAGGGCTGGATGAGCGACGGCATGGAGCAGCCGGGGCCCCTGCCGGGCGAGACGGTCGCGATCGCCTGCTTCGGCGTGCTGACCGCGTACTACCTCGCCCTCGTCGTCCTGGAGCGGCGTGCTCCGCACACCCTCACCGGCGAGGTGCTCCGCATGGAACCGCGCAAGCGCGAGGACGCGCCGCGCTTCCTGGCCCTGGACACCGGCGACGCGGACCGCACCGTCGCCTGGGCCCTGCCTGCCGGTGCGCCGGACGTCCTGCCCGGCAGCGTGGTGCGCCTCGCGGTGTCACCGGCCACCCGGGTGGTCAGGTCGGCGGAGTTCGTCACCGCCTGACCACATCACCGCATCACCGGCTCACCACCTGGCTGCCTGACCGTCCGGCTGCCGGGGCCACCGGACCGCCGGCGCCACCGGACGAAGGCCCGGGCTCCTGTTCCGTCGCACGTGCCGACGGGGACAGGAGCCCGGGCCGTACCGGCCTGCGGTCAGCCCGCGGCGAGGAGCTCGATCGTGTCGATCACCCGGTTGGAGAAGCCCCACTCGTTGTCGTACCAGGCGACCACCTTGACGTGGCGGCCGTCGACGCGGGTGAGCTCCGAGTCGAAGATCGACGAGGCCGGGTTGCCCGTGATGTCGGACGACACCAGCGGGTCCTCCGAGTACTCGAGGACACCCGCCAGCGGCCCCTGCGCCGCGGCACGGTAGGCCGCCAGCACCTCCTCGCGCGTCACCTCGCGGGCCACGGTCGTGTTGAGCTCGACGATCGACCCCACCGGCACCGGCACGCGGATCGAGTCGCCCGACAGCTTGCCGTCGAGGCCGGGCAGGACGAGGCCGATCGCCTTGGCCGCACCCGTCGTGGTCGGCACGATGTTGACCGCGGCGGCGCGGGCCCGGCGGGCGTCGCGGTGCGGGCCGTCCTGCAGGTTCTGCTCCTGCGTGTAGGCGTGCACCGTCGTCATGAAGCCGTGCTCGATGCCCGCGAGATCGTCGAGCACCTTGGCCAGCGGCGCCAGCGCGTTGGTCGTGCAGGAGGCGTTCGAGACGATCGTGTGCAGCTCCGGGTCGTACGCGTCGTTGTTCACGCCGTACGCGAGCGTCACGTCGGCACCGTCCGCCGGCGCGCTGACGAGCACCCGCTTCGCGCCCGCGTCGAGGTGGGCCCGGGCGGCCTTCGCCGCCGTGAAGCGGCCGGTCGCCTCGACCACGATGTCGATCCCGAGTTCGGCCCACGGCAGCTGCGCCGGCTCCCGCTCGGCGAGCACGGCGATGCGGCGGCCGTCGACGACGAGGGTGGTCCCGTCGGTGGTCACCGGGCGGCCCAGGCGGCCCGCCGTCGTGTCGTAGGCGAGCAGCCGGGCGAGCGCGGCGGGCTCCGTGAGGTCGTTGACGGCGACGACCTCCAGGTCGCTGCCGCGTTCGAGCAGGGCGCGGAGCACGTTGCGTCCGATGCGGCCGAATCCGTTGATGGCGATGCGAGTCATGAGTGGTGTCCCTTCGGGTTCGCCACCAGGTTCTCGCGCGGCCCGCGCCGGTGACAGCGGCGTGATCGCCACGGTCCGAAAGGATCGCGCCACGCGGTGGCCGCGCGATCCGGGGGGCTACCTGCCCTGGGCGAAGGTGCGCCGGTACTCGCTCGGCGTGGTGTCGAGGATCTGCTGGAAGTGCAGCCGCAGGTTCGCGCCCGTGCCGAGACCGACGTCCGCGGCGATCTGCTCGACACCCCGCTGCGAACGCTCCAGCAGCTCACGCGCCATGTCGATCCGGGCCCGCATGACCCACTGCATCGGCGTGTACCCCGTGTCCTCGACGAACCGCCGCGAGAACGTGCGCGGCGACACCGCCGCATGCCGCGCGAGCACGTCCAGGCTGAGGGGCTCGCCCAGCCGGCGCAGCGCCCACTCCCGGGTGGCGGCGAACCGCTCGCCGAGCGACTCCGGCACGCTGCGCGGCACGTACTGCGCCTGACCGCCGCTGCGGTAGGGCGCCGCGACCAGCCGCCGCGCCGCGTGGTTCGACACCGACACCCCGAGATCGCCCCGCAGGATGTGCAGGCACAGGTCGATGCCCGAGGCGGCGCCGGCCGACGTCAGCACGCTGCCCTCGTCGACGAACAGGACGTTCTCGTCGACCCGGACCCGCGGACGCTTCGCGGCCAGCGCCCGCGTGTAGTGCCAGTGCGTCGTCGCGCGCTTGCCGTCCAGCAGGCCCGTCGCGGCGAGCGCGAAGGCGCCCGTCGAGATCGCGGCGAGCCGCGCACCCCGCTCGTGCGCGGCGACGAGCGCGTCGAGGACGGCCTGCGGCGGGTCGTCGCGGTCCGGGAAGCGGTAGCCGGGGATGAAGACGATGTCGGCCCAGGCCAGGGCGTCGAGCCCGTGGGCGACCGCGTACGACAGACCGTCACCACCGGCCACCAGGCCCGGCGCCGCACCGCACACCCGCACCTCGTACGGCATGCTCGCACGGGTCGTGAACACCTGCGCGGGGATCCCGACGTCCAACGGCTTCGCACCTTCGAGCACGAGGACGGCGACGTGATGCAGACGTGAGGCAGGCACGGGAGAAGCCTACGCGGCGACGACGGGGCCGACAGGGCCGACGGGCAGCAGCGGCCCGGCGGCGGCCGGGCGGGGCGGAACACCCCGCCGCCACCCCGTACTCCGGGCCCGCCGGGCCGGTCAGGCCGGTCAGGCCGCGAAGCCGCCGTCGACGGCGATCTCGGCGGCGGTGATGTAGCGGCCGTCCGCCCCGGCGAGGTGGGCGACGGTGGCGGCGATGTCGGTGGCCCGGCCGAAGGTGCCGAGGGCGGTCAGCGACGCCTGGAATCCGGCCGACGGGCCGTCGGCCGGGTTCATGTCGGTGTCGATCGGCCCCGGGTGGATCACGTTGGCGGTGATGCCGCGCGGGCCCAGCTCGCGGGCCAGTGCCTTGGTGAGCCCGATCGCCGCGGCCTTGCTGGCGCTGTAGAGCGAGGCGCCGGGGAAGGCGACGCGCTTGGCGATGCAGCTGCCGATGGTGATGATCCGGCCGTCGTCGGCGAGCCGGCCGGAGGCGGCCTGGGCGAACAGGAACGGCGCCCGGACGTTCACCGCCAGCACCCGGTCGACGTCCTCCGGCGTGATGTCGCCGATCGGGCCGAGCACACCGACGCCCGCGTTGTTGACCAGGATGTCGAGGCGCCCGAAGCGCTCCGCCACCGCGTCCACCACGGCCCCGACCTCCTGCGGGTCGGCGCTGTCCGCCCGGACCGCCCAGCCGCGCCGGCCCATCGCCCTGATCCTCGCCGCGACGGCCTCGGCCCGTTCGGCGCCGCCCCGGTAGGTGAGGGCGACGTCGGCGCCGTCCTCGGCCAGCCGCAGGGCCACCGCCGCCCCGATCCCCCGGCTGCCGCCGGTCACCAGCGCCACCTTGCCGGCGAGCTTCGCGATCCCGTCCCCGGTCACCGTCATGGTTGTCATCGCAGTCGAACTCCTCGTCTCGTTCTCGGACATGACTCGATCCTCGGCCCCACAGGCGTACGGGTCCGGCGGCATTCGGACATCGCGTTCAACGTTCAACAACCCGCGCCGGGAGCCGAACCGCCCTCCGGACCGGGACGACGAGCCTGTCCGGGCTCTCCGCAGGCGCTTCCGTCACCACAGGTCGACGGGCGGCCCGGCGGACGGTCCGACGGTCCGTGCCGCCGCGTCAGTGCCTTGACGAACTCCGGCAGGTCCGCGTCGAGTTCGTCCTTGCCGGGCACGAACGACCCTGCGGGGGCAGGGCGGTTCTCCGCCCCGGCCCCTGCCATACTGACCCCGTAGACGCCGCGGAGGGCGGCGCCCGCGAGAAGGCCGGCCACCACATGCCCCGATGGATCGTCCTGGCCGTCCCCGTCCAGGGTGTTTCGGACGTGAACCGCGACGCGCGCACGGTCGCGGAGTTCGACGGCAGCGCGGAAGAGGCGGCAGAAGCCCTCCTGAACGCTGCGACGACCTACGCCCACGGCTTCCGGACAGTGCGCCGCCGGGAGGTCTTCAAGAGCTCCGACCGGTCCTATGTCGTCCGCATCCGTGGCCGGCTGTCGACGTACGCCTATGTCATCCAGCTCGCCGAGCTGGTCTCGGACACCGGTGCACCGTCTGCGTCCTGATCCGCCGTCCGGGGTCAGCACCGCGCTCCCGTGGCCGCGGCCGGCTCTCCCCGCCCGCTCCGTGACAGGGCAGGCCCGGTGGAGGTGACGGACGTCCGGGGCGGGAGGATGACCTGCATGAGTGCGATCATCACGCTGGACCTGGCCGGATTCACCCCGCGCGAGGACGAGGAGCGGGTGTGGACCGACGAGCACGGTGTGGTCCTGTCCGTCCACGACTTCCCGCTCGTACCCGACCTCGCGGCCCCGCTCGACGAGGTCGGGCAGCTGCGCCGTGCGCTCGCCCGCTCCACCGCCGCGGCGGGGGCCGGGCTCATCGAGGCGTCGACGGGCCTGGTGGGCGGGACGCCCGCGTTGCGGCAGCTGGTCAAGGTGCCGCTCCCGGGCCGCCGCGGGCAGGCCTTCATCGGGTCGTGGACCGTACCGCGGGACCGGTGCAGCGTGGTGCTGAAGGTCCAGGCCGCCGAAGGGCCGGTGACCGGGATGCGCGAGGCGGTGATCGTCGACCGGGTCGGCCCGGCCGCCTACTTCCGCCCCCATCCCTACGACCCCGACCTGACCGGTCCCCTCCCGTACCACGTCGGCGACCTTGAGGAGTGGGACGCCCTGTTCCCCCGCCACCCGCTGACCTTGGTGCGGGCCGCACTGGCGCGGGCCGGCGCGAGCGCGGTCCTGGACGACCGGTTCCGGGCGCTGCCGCCGTTCCCCGGAGCGGCCGCCTCCGGGGCCCACGACGCGCACGGCGCCGGTGCCGAGAGCGGGAACGGGAGCGGGAGCGGGAACGGGAACGGGAACGGCGACAGTCTGTCGGCCGGAGCGGCTGCGGGAACGGAGCGACGCCGCCGGTGGTGGCAGCGGCGCGGCCGGTGACCGCACCGGAGCACGGGCCGGCGGCGACCGGACGCGGGCCGGCGGGCGGCTCGTCCGGTTCCGCCCCCTCGGCCGCTGTCACGGATCCGGCGCGGTAGCCCTGTCCGGTCCCCGGTGGCCGGCGGGGGTGTCGGCGGCCACGGCTAGGGTGCGGCGCATGCGCTCACTGATCGCCGCCGTCCGTGCCCACCGGGCCGCCGCCGACTTCCTGGCCTGGCCCGGTGACTTCGAACTCGACCGGAGCGACCACGGCGAGGAGGTCCACCTCGCGTCCGGCGCGGCGCTGGAGGGCTTCGCCGGCGACGGCGCCGGCGGCACGTACTTCTTCTGCGGCACCGGCGGGGAGGAACGCCCGGTCCTGTACGCGGACTCGGAGGGGCAGGCGGCACTGGTCGCCATCGGCCTGGCCGAGCTCCTGCAGCTCCTGCTGGCCGTCCCGTGGTGGCGCGACTGCCAGGCCTTCACCGGTGAGGAGAGCGGCGAACTCGCCGAGGAGTACCTGCAGGACATGCCCGACCTCGCGGAGCGGCGGGAGCGCGCCGCCGCTGCGCTGGGCCTCGCCGTGCCGACCGCCGCCGTGGCACTGACCCGCCTGCACGAGGTCGCGACCGGCCCGGGCCGGGAGGTCGTCCTGGTCCTCACCCCGGAGAACAGCCCGTACGACCCGCTGATCGGGGCTTGACCGGCTCTCCTGCCGACGGGCACCGGCCGGATCCGCACGAGGGTCGACACCCACGGCCGCTGCCGTCAGTGCGCAAGCACCGTGGACGCGGCCTCCCAGGCGAAGCCGTCCAGGTCGGTGAAGGGCCCGGCGGTGCCGCCGATCGCGAGCCGGTGCGATCCGGTGCCGTCCGGGGAGACGCCGAGGTCCTTGGCGAGGGCACGGCGCCGGTACAGCGCCAGCTTGACGGGGCCCGGCCCGGCGGCGAACTCGACGTACATGCGGCCGAAGCTCTTCGCCAGGGCGAGACCCTGCTCGACGTAGAACCGCTTGCTCGCGGCGATGTCCGCGACACCCAGCAGGAGCACGATCTCGTCGATCTTCCGGGTGGCCGGGCCGGTGTCCTTCTTCGCCGAGGTCGCCACCTTCCAGATCGCGCCGTCCGGGGCCTGCACGACACCGCCGTAGCCCCAGAGCGACTTCGTGGCGGGCTTCAGCGGCGTGGCACCGGCCTCGACGGCGGAGTCGACCAGGCTGTCGACGTCCGCAGGCCGGGACACCGTGAGTGCCAGCGTGAACCCGCGGAAGCCGGTGGTGGGGGCCTCCGAGGCCCGCACGCGGATCTGCGTGTCCAGGCCGAAGGCGGAGGTGTAGAAGTGCTGCGCGGCCGTGGGGTCGGCCACGTCGAGGGTGACGGATTCGATGGATGCCATGACCCTCACGCTAGGTGCGGCCCGGTGGCCGGCGCTTCTCCGATCCTGATCGATGCAGTCGGGGGCGACCGGGGCGGAGGGGAGGTGGGTGACCGAGGGTCATGCGACTGGCCTTCCGCGCCGTGCAGGTGGCGGACGGCAAGCAGGACACCCAGCCCAACGCTGACGGCATCCTCCCCCGTCTGATGTCCGGGGCCGGGTTCACCGGCGTGCGTGAGGCCGAGGTCGTGTCGACGATCACCGGTTCGATCTCCGTCCATGTCGCCCGCCGCCCCTGACCCGCGCAGCAACGGCAGGACGGCGGACGGCGTCAGCCCCGTCATCTCGCGCATCTGCCTGCTGAAGTGGGCCTGGTCGGCGAAGCCGCCCGTGAGGGCCGCTTCGGCGAGCGACTGCCCCTCGCGCAGCGCCCCGGCCGCGCGGACCAGCCGCCGCCAGATCCGCCAGCGGGCCAGCGGCATCCCCAACTGCTGTCCTGCCAGGGCACGGAGGCGCTGGGGCGAGAGTCCGATCTGCGCGGCGAGCACCGGCAGCGGGACGCTGCTCCGGGTCAGCGCCTCCACCGCCGCCCGCAGCCGCGGGTCCAGTTCGCCCGACCGCAGCGCACCGGCACGGCGGACGTCCCGCTCGTCGAGGTCACGCAGTTCCGGGACCACCGTGATGCCCTCGCCGCACCAGGCCCGCAGCCGGTCGGCGAACGCGCAGTGCGGATCGACGAAATACGTGAGCACGGCCGGGACCGGGGCCGTCCGGTGCCGCACCATCGGCGGCACGACCACCGCCGCACCGCGGTGACCGACCCCGGAGGCGTCCACGATCGTCACCTCGCCCTCCACCGCGACGGCGACCTGGAAGGCGGCGTGCCGGTGGAGGGAACCGTCCGTCAACGGGCCGCGGTAGAACGCGTACCCCTCGCGGACGGCGAAGTACGGCGCCGGCCCCTCTCCCGTCCCCATGCCGCCGATACTGCCGGACCCCGGACGGCCGCACCGCTGCACCGCTGCACCGCTGCACCTGTCCGTGGTCCCGCGGCGCGGCATCCGTTGCTCACGACCGCGGTGACCTGCGATGATCCTGCGCCGTGAGTCTCTTGCTGATCGCTGTCCTGGTGGCTTTCGCCCCTTCGCTGATCCGTTCCTACCGCAGGTCACAGGCCGTCGACTGGGCCAGGACCCGGTTCGACCCTGCCGCGTACGGCCTGGTGGCGACCGGCATGCTCGACCCGCGGCGGGCCGGCCCGCCGGCACCCCCCGGCAGCCAGGAGAACTCCCGGGCGGTGGCCTCCGCGGCCTGGGGCGGGAACTGGCGCCCGGCCGCGGCGCACGTCCGGGCGGCGGGCGACGACTGGGACGAACACTGGTCGAGGCTGGAGCTGCTCGCCGGGATCGCGCAGGAGGACGACGCCTGGCTGACGGCCTGGCGCAGCGCCGAACCGGGCGACTGCGACGCCGCCACCCTGGAGGCCAAGCAGCTGGTCCACCAGGCGTGGGCGATCCGCGGCCGGGGGTACGCGCACGAGGTGCCGCCCCGGAACATGGCGGAGTTCCGGCGGTTGCTGCCGGCCGCGATCGAGGCCGCGCACCGGGCCGCGCTCCTGGCACCGGACAACCCGGCGCCGTGGGTGGTCATGGTCACCGCGGCACGCGGCGCCCAGTACACCCCGGACCGGTTCCGGCCGCTCTGGGACGGCCTGGCCGCCCGCGCCCCGTACCACTACGAGGGGCACTGGCAGGGCATGCAGTACTGGTGCGCCAAGTGGTTCGGCTCGAACCGCACGATGATGGCCTTCGCCCGCCGCGCCATGGACAAGGCCCCGGCCGGCAGCCCGCTCGCCGGCATCTACGTGCACGCGCTGTCCGAACTCACCACGCGCAGCGGCGCCCGCGCGTTCCCCACCGGCTGGGCGGCCAGGCGGCGCCTCAAGGCGGTCGCGGCCTCGCTGGCCGCCGTACCGGCGGAGGACCCGCGCCTGCCCGTCCTGCGGCACGTACTCGCCGGCCACCTGGACCGGGCCGGACTGTTCACGGACGCCCTGGAGCAGTTCCGGCTGATCGGACGATGGTGCGGCTCCGGCCCCTGGACGGACCGGGGCAACCCCGTGGCGGCGTTCGACCTCGCCCGCGGCGTCGCCGTGCGGCTCTCCCGGGCGAAGCCGCTGCCGGAGGGGACGCGGAACACCAAGGACATGGTCCACCACCGCGGGTAGCGGGCACGCCACCGCGGTCGTCGGCCGTCCTGTGGACGCCGCCGACGACCGCGGAGCGGCGCAGGTACGATCTGCCCTCCTGAACGATCTACCGGAGGTTCCCCGCATGATCCAGCGGTTCGGCACGGGCGCGCGCATGAGCGAGGCCGTGGTGCACAACGGCACGGTGTACCTGGCGGGACAGGTCGCCGGCGACATCACCCAGGACGTCGAGGGCCAGACGAAGCAGGTGCTCGCCGCCGTCGACGCCCTGCTGGCGGAGGCCGGCAGCGACAGGACCAAGGTGCTGCGCGCGGAGATCTACCTCGCCGACATCAAGGACTTCGCCGAGATGAACGCGGCCTGGGACACCTGGGTGCCCGCCGGCGCCACGCCCGCACGCGCGACCTTCGAGGCCCAGCTCTACCGTCCCGAGGTGCGCGTCGAGATCGTCGTGACCGCCGCGGTCTGATCCCCCGCGGTCCGGTCCGCCGGAGTCCGGTCCGCCCCGGCGGGCGGGTCCGGACGGCGGTCAGTGGCAGTCGTGGTGCAGGGCGCGGTGGCCCATCCACACCGCCACGTCGCAGACCCGCAGCGCGCTGACCGTCTCCGGCAGGCCTGCGGTCCGCCGGAGGTCGAGCAGTCGGCGGTGCAGGGCGGCGTCGTCCTCGCGGAGCGCGGTGCGCAGGGTGCGCCAGAACGGGCGGGGGCGGCCCAGCGCGCAGCGCACCACCGTGTCGTAGACCGGCAGCAGGCGCGGGCGTTTGCGGGCGAGGATCTTCCCCGCCGTCACCCAGCCGAGGCCGGGCCGGGATTCCAGCAGGTGCCACGCCTTCTCCGCCGGCGAGCCGTCGGCCACCACGGAGGCGTCGGCGTCCGCGAGGTCGACATCGG
This sequence comes from Kitasatospora sp. NE20-6, assembly GCF_045862635.1. Taxonomy (NCBI): domain Bacteria; kingdom Bacillati; phylum Actinomycetota; class Actinomycetes; order Kitasatosporales; family Streptomycetaceae; genus Kitasatospora; species Kitasatospora sp. NE20-6. The sequence continues at coordinate 71,038 of NZ_BPRL01000037.1, read as the reverse complement.
CGGGGATCGCACCCAGCAGGGCGGCGAGGCGTGCGCCGAGTGCGCCTTCCAGCAGGTCGAGCTTGACCCTGACGGGGACGACCACCGACAGGGTCTCCACCGCGATCAGGTCCTCGGCCGTGATCACGTCGGCCGTGCCCGGCCGGTCTCCCCCACCGGCGAGGTGCTCGAACCGGTTCCCGGTGAACGACGCCGCACCGGGCGGCAGGCCGGCCCCGTAGTAGCGGCGCAGGTCGTCGACGACGCGGTCGGTGCCGAGCAGGTCGCCCAGCCGCCGTCCCAACGGCGTGGGCGGTGTTCCGGCGGAGGTGATCACGGGGTTCCGTTCCTCGTGGGGACCGCCCGGTACAGGGGGCTTCCCGCCGTACCGGTGGCGACCGGGCTCAGGGGCCGACCGGACTCAGGGGGCGACCGGCGCCGCGGGCTCGCCCTGGTGGCCGACGAGCAGCTTCAGCAGGGCCGCGTTGTGGCCGAACAGCCAGTACGTGCCGCCGTCGAGCTCGACCGGGTGCGAGTACCCGATGCGGGCCTGCGTCGCGTTCTGCTGCACGAGGCCCTGCGGGAACGCCGCCGTGCCGTCCGCGAGCGGCTGGATCTGCTGCCCCTTGCCGCGGCCGCGCCAGGCGACGGCCGTGCCGCCGTCGGGGGTGCGCTGCAGCAGCAGGTAACCGAGGGTCTGGCTGCCACCGCGCGTCCCGAAGGCGGGCATGCACAGCCGGATGCCGGAGGCGACCCGTGCCGCGTCCGCCTCGGGGGTGCGGGCGCCGGCCAGGCCGGTGGCCGCGACGAGCTTCGCCGCCCAGCCGCGGTAGACGGCGGAGGTGGCCTGCGCCCCCTCGACCCCGGGCTGGAACGAGGTCGGGAGCAGCGCCTTGACCAGCGCCTCCAGCAGGTACCACACGACGAACCCCGCCAGGCCCAGCAACGGGCCACCGACGGCCAGCCCGGTGAAGACCAGGACCAGCGCCAGCGCGATCGACACGCACAGGTGGACTGCCAGACGGACGTTCACTTCACTCCTCGCACAACGGATCACACGGTGGATCGCCTCACGGACGATGCCGCAGACCCTAGCGCCCCGTGACCGCCGGACGACAGGGGGTTCCGTGCGTGGACGGCCGGCCGGGCCGCGGCGCGGGCGGTGGACGGCGCAGGGCGTCCGCCGTCCGTGGGCGGGACTCCCCGGTCGGTACTGTGGTCGAACGAATCGTCGGGAGGCACCGTCCACATGGCCAAGATCCCTGCCGCGCAGCGCGCCGCCGCGCGGCCGCCCCTGCTGCAGCTGACCGGCGTGAGCCGCTCGTACGGCGACCGGGAGGTGCTGCACCCGGTGGACCTGAAGCTCGCCGCCGGCGAGTGCGTGGCACTGCTCGGGCACAACGGCTCCGGCAAGTCGACCCTGCTGCGGGTCGCGGCCGGACGCGACCTGCCGACCCGGGGCACCGTCCGGTTCGACGGACTCCCGATGGACGAGAACGATCCGCGGATCCGGGCGAGGGTCGCGGTCGTCGGTGACACGGTCGCCTGCTACCCGGACCTCACGGTGCGCGAGCACCTCCTGCTGGTCGCGGTCGCGCACGGTGTCGCCGACGCGCCCGCATGGGTGCAGCAGGTGCTGGACGACCGGCTGCTGGCCGAGCGGGCCGACGCGCTGCCGTCCGCGCTCTCCTCCGGGCAGATGCAGGCGCTGCTCCTGGCCTGCGCCCTCGTCCGGCCCCGCGACCTGCTGCTGCTGGACGAGCCCGAGCAGCGCCTCGACCCCGACGCGCGGCGGCGGCTGGCGGAGCTCCTCCAGGCCGAGCTCGCGGACGGTGTGGCGGTGCTGCTGGTCACCCACCACACCGATCTCGCGCGGGAGGTCGCGCACCGGGTGGTGGTACTGGAGGACGGCCGGATCGTCCGGCAGGGCGCCCCCGGCAAGGTCCTGGCGGCCGACGCCGCGGGCCGCACCTCCGGCCGCGGACCGGCTGCACCGGCCGGCGCCCGGTGAGCGGCTCGGAGGCGGTGGCGGACCCGGCCACGACGGCCGGCCCGCAGCCCGCCGCGGACGGGACGGACGGGACGGACGGGACGGCGGCCGCCGCATCCGGCCCGACGGACGGCAGGCCCGACGACGGCACGCCCGCCGACTGGACGGCCGACGACGACTGGACCGACGAGGCGCTGGCCCTGCTGCACGCCCTGCGGACCCCGCACCGGCGCAACCGGGCCAAGCAGATCGGCTTCGCGGCGTACTGCGCCGTGCTCATCCTGGTCATCTGGGGAGGCGTCCCGAGCCTCGGCCTGTTCCTTCAGGCGTCCATGGGTGCCGACTACACCGGTCACGGCCCCGCCCTGCTGGCCGCCATGCCGAGCGGCATCGCCGCCGTCGGGCTGGCCACCCTGCTGCTCGCCGTCCGCGACGGACTCTGGCGCGGGCCGGTCGTGCCGCCACGGGCCACGACGGACTGGCTGCTCGCGCACCCGGTCCGTCCGCGCCCGGTGCTGAGGCCCTGGTTCTGGCTGTCGTGCGGGCTCGCGCTGGTGCCCGGCCTCCTCATGGCCGTCGGCGCGATGGTCACCCTCGGGCTGACCGTACGGGCCAGGCTGCCGGCGGCCCTCGGCTGGTGCCTGGTCGGCGGGGTGTGCCTGCCGCTGCTCGGCGTCAGCGCCGCACTGCTGGTGCAGCGGAGCGACCGGGCCGCCCGGTGGGTCCGCCGGCTCACCCCGTACGCCTCGGTGCTGATCCTGGCCCTCGCCGCGCAGAGCGCGCTCGCCGCCGCGGGGCACCCCGTGCACGGGCTGGAGCAGGTGGAGCTGTGGTCGGGCCCGTGGGGGTGGGCGGGGATCGCCGCGCTGGCCCCGACGCCCGCCGCCGTCCCCGGGGCCTGGGCGGCCGCCGCCCTGCTGCTCGTGCCGACCGCGGTGTGCCTCGTCCTCGCCGACCGGGCCGCCGCCACCGTGTCGCTGACCCTGCTGCGCGAGCGGGCCCGCACCGCCGCCGGTGTCCTCGCCGCCCTGCGGACGGTCGAGCTCCGCGCCGCGCGGCTGGCCGTGAACTCCGCCTCCGGCGGGAACCGGCAGTTCAGGGTCCGGCTGCCGGCCCCCCGCCGGGCCTGGCTGGTCGTGTACTGGCGGGACGCGCTCGCGCTGCTCCGCTCGCCCGCGCGGCTCGGCCGCTCGGCGCTGCTCACCGTACCGGCGCTGCTCTGCGCGGTACCGGCCCACGGGACGCGGGGCGTGCTGTCCTGGGCGGTCACGGCCGTCGCCCTGCTCTTCGGCTACCTGGCCGTCGCGCAGCTGCTCGAACCGGCCCGGATCGAGACGGACGACGTACGCCGGGCGTCCTGGTCGCCCTACCCGTTCGCCGGCCTCATGCTGCGCCACGCCGTCGTCCCCACCGTGCTCGGCGTGCTGCTGGGCACGGCCGGAGCCGCCGTGGCGGTGCTCGCCGGCGCCGGCCCGGACGCATGGCTGGCACCTCTCGTCGTCCCGGCCCTGGTCGGCGCCGGACTCGTCAACGCCTGCCGGGGCGCGGCCCGGCGCGACCTGCTCTTCCGGCCGGCCCAGGCGGCCGGCGGCGGGACGGGGATCATCGCCTTCGCCGGCTGGTACGCGGCGGGCCCGGCCGTGGCCCTCCCCCTGCTGGCACTGCCGCTCTCCGAGTGCCTGCGCACCGGGGCCGCGGCTCCCTTCGGCCGGACGGCCGCGGTGGGCGCCGCGCTGGCCGCCGTCCTGCTCCGGTGGGCGTGGTCGCGGGCGGGCAGGCTGCCCCGGCAGACCCGGCCGGCCGGGGCCGCCTGACAGCTCCGCTCCGACCCCCTACCCCGGTAGGGGGTCGGAGACGGCTCTCCGGGGTGACGATGTGCGGGGGTGCGGAGACCTAGCGTCGGTGCGACAGACAGAACCCTCCGAAGGAGCCGTCCCGATGGAACCCGCGCCCCCGCTCGCACCCCCGCTCGCACCCCCGCCGGCCCCGCAGCCGGCCCCGCAGCCGGTCCCGCCGGTCCCGCCGGGGCGGTCGAGGACCGGCCGGCTGCTCGGCAGCTACACCTGGCGCCCCTCCGTCTACGCCCTGGCCGCGCTGCCGGTGGGCCTGGTGTCGCTCCTGGCAGCGCTCGCCGGTCGCTCCGGGCCCGCCTTCGGGCTCCAGCGCGGCCTGGCGGTCCGGCTCCTGGACGCCCCGGTCGCCGATCCGCCCCGCCGACGGCTCGTACGGGCCCTGGCGCACGGCGTCCTCGCCCTGCCGCTGCAGCTGTTCACCGCCGTCCTCACCGGGGTGCTGTGGGCGGACTTCCTGGTCCGCGGCCTCGGCTACCCGCTGGCGGAGTGGGGCCAGGACGTGTCCGCGGCCTGGGGCGGCCCGACCATGGCTGGCGCGTGGGCCGCGCACCTCGGGGTCGGCCTGCTCGTCCTGGCGGTCCTGCTGCCGCTCGTCCGGCTGCTCACCACCGGCCAGCGCCGCCTCGCGGTCCGCCTGCTGGGCGCCGGACCGGAGGACTGAGCCGTGACTGCCCCGGCGTGGCCGACGACGAACACCAAACCCGCCCGGCGGCGGCTGCAGGCCGCGGCGCTGCCCGCCTCCGTCCTCGTGCTGACCGGCCTGGGCTGGGCCGACCTGGTGCAGCACTACGCCCTCGACGCCGGGACCGCCCTCGCCCTGAGCCTCGCCCGCGCGCTGCCGCTGCTGTGGGTCCGCACCCGTCCGCTGCTCGCCTACGGGGTGTCGCTGGCGGCATCCGTGCTCACCGCCGTGCTCACCCGGCCGGTCGGCGCGGCCGAACCGTGGCCCCTGGCGGTGACCGGCCTGGCCGCGGCGGTCGCACTGCTCGTCATGGGCGGGAGCCGGCTCCCGCGCCGCACCTGCGCCGCGATGGGCCTGGCCCTGCCGTGCGTCACCGCCGTCCTGCTCGCGGCGCTGCCCGGACGCGGCGGCTGGTCCGGACTGGTGCCCGTCGTGATCGCCACGGCGCTGGCACTGATCGCGGCCGACGTGCTGCGCGACCGCTCGCTGACCCGGACCCGGCTCGCCGAGCAGGAGCGGATCAGCGAGACCGAACGGACCCGCCGCGCCCTGCTGGAGGAGCGCGCCAGGATCGGCCGTGAACTGCACGACGTGGTGGCCCACCACATGTCGCTGATCGCCGTCCGCGCGGAGACCGCGCCCTACCGCCTGCCGGACTGCTCCGCCCAGGTGCACGAGGAGTTCCGGGCCGTCGCCGGTGCCGCCCGGGACGCCCTGACCGACATGCGGCGGCTGCTCGGCCTGCTCCGCGGCGACGAGGCGGCGGCCAGGGTTCCCCAGCCGGAGCTGGACCGGCTCCCCGCGCTGGTCCGGGAGGCCGGGGCCGGCGCCGGCCTGGAGGTGGTCGGCGGGCTCGACGGCGTCCCCGCGACGGTCGGCGTCTGCGCGTACCGGATCGTCCAGGAGTCGCTGTCGAACGCCCGGCGCCACGCCCGCGGCGCCACGGTGGACGTCCGGCTGCACCGCACCGCCGATTCGCTGCGGATCACCGTCCGCAACGGCCCGGGCGCCGGGCCCGCCGCCACGGACGGCGACGACGGAACGGCGGACGGCAGCGGCGGCGGACATGGTCTGATGGGCATGCGGGAGCGGGCCGCCGTGCTCGGCGGCGCGTTCTCGGCCGTGGCCGGACCCGACGGCGGGTTCACCGTGACGGCCGACCTCCCGCTGCCGGCGGAGTGACCACGGGGGAGCCATGAGCACGAGCATCCTGATCGTCGACGACCAGGCCATGGTCCGCCAGGGCTTCGGCGCCCTGCTCGACGCACACCCGGGCCTGCACGTGGTGGGTGACGCCGCCGACGGCGCCGCCGCGCTGGAGGCCGCCGCACGGCTCGACCCGGACGTGGTGGTGATGGACGTCCGGATGCCGGTGATGGACGGCCTGGAGGCGACCCGCCGCCTGCTCAAGGGCCCCGGCGACCGCCCCAGGGTGCTCGTGCTGACCACCTTCGACCTGGACGACTACGTCTACGAGGCCCTGCGGGCCGGCGCCAGCGGCTTCCTGCTCAAGGACGCGCCCGCCGAGGAACTGGTCCACGCCGTCCGGGTGGTGGCCGCCGGTGACGCCCTGCTCGCCCCGTCAGTGACGCGTCGCCTGATCGCGGACTTCGCCGCCCGGCGCCCGGCCGCCCCGCGCGGCGGGCCGGCCCGGCAGCCCGCCGGCCTGACGCCCCGTGAGACCGAGGTGCTGGAGCTGATCGCGCAGGGCCTCTCGAACGCCGAGATCGCCCGGGCGCTCGTCGTCGTCGAACAGACCGTCAAGACCCACGTCAGCCGCGTCCTCACCAAGCTCGGTCTGCGCGACCGCGCGCAGGCCGTGGTCTTCGCCTACGAGTCCGGTCTGGTCGTCCCGGGAACCCCGGACCCGGTCTGACGCCCGCGGCGTCGGTCACGGGCGCGGCCTCGGTCGCGGGGTCCGCCGCGGGCGCGGCACGTTCGGGGATGTGCGCGTGGCCTGCTTGACCGGCCGGTCCGCCGCTTGCAGAGTCGGGATGCGGCGCCGCACCCGCGCCGTCCGTCCCTGCCCACCGGTCCGCCCTCCCCGGGCGGCAGGCGGCCCGACCCCGGGAAGCGGCTGCTCCGATGGTCCTCGACCTGATCGTGATCGGTACGGCCGTCACCCTGGGGCCGCTGCACAACAGCGCCTTCATCCTGCTGCTCTCCTCACGGCACGGCGTCCGCAAGGGGCTGGCGTTCCTGCTGTCGTGGCTGGCCGATCTCGTCGCGGTGATCGTCTGCGTGGTGCTGCTGACCGGCGGCCGCCCACCCGCCGCCGACAGCCCGCCGTCGACGTTCGTGCTGAGCGTGAAACTCGCCATCGGCCTCGGCCTGGTCCTGTACGGCGCACTCCGGCACCGCCACCCGCCCCGCCCGCACGGTCCGCCGCGCTGGACGGCCCGGGTGGACGACGCCTCACCGGTCGCGGCCGCCGGGCTGGCCTGGCTGCTGCAGCCCTGGGCCCTGGTCGGCGCCGGCGCCGCGACGGCCGTCGACGCGGACCTCTCCTCCCTCGCCGACTGCGTCACGCTGGCCGGTTACTGCCTGCTCGCCACGCTCAGCCTCATCGTCATGGAGGTGTGCACCGCCCGGGCACCCGCGGCCGCGGGTGCCCGGCTCGACGCCCTGCGGACCTGGCTCGGGGACCACCAGGACCGCCTGATCGTCGTGCTCTCCGTCTCCGTCGGTCTCTGGCTGACGGCCCGGAGCATCTACGAACTCGTCACCTGACACCGGACGGGTGCCCGGCCCTGCACATCACCCCGGCGGCACATCACCCGGGCGACGCCGGATGGCTCCGACCGGCCCCGGAGAGCTTCGCGAGCTTGTGCACGAGTCCCGCCTCTTCCGGGGCCGAGCCCTTTCCGGCCACCGCGAGCAGCACCGCCCGCCGCAGGCGGAGAGTGCGGATCTGCACCTCCAGCGCGTCGGCGTGCGCGGCCGCGATCCGGGGCACGGACACCTCGCGGTCCAGCACCTGCCGAATGACGGAAAGGTCGAACCCCAGGTCGCGCAGGGTGCGCACCAGGTCGAGACGCGCGGGAGACTCAAGCCCGTTCACCGGCACGAGGGTCAGGCGCCCGCGGTGACCGCCTTGAGCCCGGCCAGCGACTCCTCGACGAGCTGCGGAAAATCCTTCACCCCGGGCCCGTCCGCCTGCCCCGGTTCGGCCGCCTGCTCGGGCCCGTCCGCCTGCTCGGGCTGGTCGACCCATCGCCTGAACGCGATCTTGAAGACGGCGATGCCCGCCTCCGCGGCCAGGCTCGCCGGGGCGTCGGCGACCCCGCGCTGCCGCAGCGCGTCGGCGAGTGCGGTGGCCAGCGAGGCGAGTTTGATCAGCTCGCGTTCCTGCAGCTCGGTGTTGGCGTCGATCACGGACTGGCGGCGGCGGGCGTGCGTGCCGCGTTCCTGGAGCACGGCTGCGGCTGCCGCGAGGGCCACCGCCACGGCCTCCATCGGGGTGGCGGACCCGGGAGCACGGGTGGCGGCGTCGACCATGCCCTCCTGCAGCAGGGCGGAACCACCGAACAGCACCTCGCGCTTGTCCGCGAAGTGCCGGAAGAACGTGCGCTCCGTCAGTCCCGCCCGTTCGGCGATCTCCGCCACCGAGGTTCGTTCGAAGCCGCGCTCGACGTAGAGGTCCAGCGCAGCCCGTTCGAGCCGGCCGCGTGCGTTCGGCTCCCATCGACCCATGTCCGGCATCGTACCCGACGACAGCGACTGTCATCACGTGACGACAGTCGCTGACATCGGGTGCTACGGTGTGATGACAGCGACTGACATCGCCCGGTCGCGCCCCGCCCGCACTCCGGACGCGAGGACGACCGGCCGACACCGAAGGACCTCTCATGCGCGTTTTCGTCACCGGGGCATCCGGATGGATCGGCTCCGCCCTCGTCCCCGAACTCATCGGAGCGGGCCACCGGGTCACCGGGCTCGCCCGCTCGGACTCCGCGGCCGCCGCCCTCAAGGAGGCCGGGGCCGAGGTGGTGCAGGGCACCCTCGACGACCTCGGCCTCCTCCACGACGCGGCAGCCGCGTCGGACGGCGTGATCCACCTCGCGTTCAAGCACGACATCGCCTTCGCCGGAGGCTTCCAGGACGCCGCCGACGCGGACCGCCGCGCCGTCGAGACGTTCGGGGACGCCCTCGCGGGTTCCGGCCGGCCCCTCGTCATCGCCGCCGGGCTCCTCGGACTCGCCCCGGGGCGGGTGAGCACCGAGACGGACGGCCGCACGGCCGACACGCAGCCCGCCCACCCGGCCGGCGGCCCGAGCACCCGGATGGGCACCGCCCGCCTGACCCTCGCGCTCGCGGACCGGAACGTCCGGTCGGCCGTCGTCCGGCTCCCCCCGACCGTGCACGGCGAGGGCGACCACGGCTTCATGGCCGCCCTCGTCGCCGTCGCCCGCGAGAAGGGCGTCTCCGGCTACGTCGGCGACGGCGCCCAGCGCTGGCCCGCCGCACACCGCATCGACGCCGCGCACCTCTTCCGGCTCGCCCTGGAAGGCGCACCGGCCGGATCGGTCCTCCACGCGACCGCCGACCAGGGCGTGCCGATCCGCACCGTCGCCGAGGTCATCGGCCGTCACCTCGGTCTGCCGACGCGATCCGTCGCCCCCGACGAGGCGGACGCGCACTTCACCTGGCTGGCGGGGCTCATCGCCCTCGACAGCCCCGCCTCCGGCGAGCTCACCCGTGAACTGCTCGGCTGGCAGCCGACCCGGCCGGGCCTGATCGAGGACCTGGAGAAGGGCCACTACTTCCGGACCGCCGACCTGTAGCGCCGCACCGGGCAGCCTCCGCCACGACCTGCGGACACGGGTCAGAGCCCGCCGAGGCCGGGCGGGCCGAGGTCGAACTCCTCGCGCGGCGGGTCAGGATCGCGGGGCCGGCCCGGGGGCGCGGGCACGGGCGCCAGGGGGTGGTCCTCCGGCAGGACGTGCACCCCGTACAGGGCCACCCTGCGCAGCAGTTCGGCGTCGGCGGGCAGCGGCGTGGCCGTCGCGGCCCGGCGTGCGGCCTCGCCGGCCGCGGTGATGCCGCGCCTCATGGGCGGCCGGCGGTCCAGCAGCACGGGGACGACGGCGAGCACGCCGGTCTGCACGGCGAGCGGCAGCCAGGAGCCGGAGAGGAACGCGAAGGCCGCCCCGGCGGCCAGGAGCGCGACCACGGCTGCGTTGCGCAGTCGGCGGGCCCGGGCCTGCGCCGCCTTCCGGGCCACGGCGGCGGGTGAGCTCGACGGCACGCCGTCCGGCAGGCCCCACTCGCACAGCAGGCCGTCGGCGACGAGCCGGTCGTGCAGGCGCGCCATGCACGGCACGTGCTGCTCGTGCCAGGAGAGCGGAGAGCGGACGGAGCCCTCCTCCCCGCCGATCTCGTCGAGGAGGGCGGCCTCGGCGTCGTCGCGGGGCACCGGGTCGAGGACACGGAGCCGGAGCGTGCCGTACTCCTTGCCGGTCACCGCGAGGCGCCCTTCGGCGTGCATCCGGACCAGGACGGTTGCCGGCACGCGCAGGAGGGCCGTGGCCCGCGAGGCGAGGAAGGCCAGCTCGTACAGGTCCAGGCCGTCGGTGGCGGGCCGCGGGGGGCCCGCGGTGGCGGCGAGCGCCTGCCGGGCCCGGGTCTCCGCCCGGTCGGCGGCCATCAGGACGACGGCCGACAGCACCGCCGGCACGGCACCGGCCACCGCGCCCGGCACGCTCCCGATCGGATCCATGCGTCTCCCCCGCCACGGTGACGCCTGACCCGTACCCCGGCGGCGGCCCGCACACACCGCCGGGGTACGGGTCGGCGCAGCGTCCGTGCGGGTGGGCGGCCGTGCTGCGCAGCGGCCGTGCGGGTGGGCGTCCGTGCGGGTGGGCGTGCGGAGCGGCCGACGGCCGGTGAAGTGGCTGTCCGGATAGTGCTCTTGTGGGGCGGGCGCGGTGAATGACACGCTCCCGCTGTGATCACCCATGACACGGCGGCACTGCCCGGTGACTGGTGGCTGCGGGCTGTCGCCCCGGCCGCGCGGTGCGCCGGTGGGTCTCCGGCGTGGGCGGGCTTCGTCGAGGAGGTCGTGGCGCGCGGTGCCCCGGCGATCCTGCCGGACGGCGAACTGCCGGGACTCACCGGCTTCACGGCGCTGATGGAACCGTTCGCGCGGCACGCGGCGCAGCGGCTGCCCGACCCCGGACAGGTCGCCGCCTCCGTCCGGGCGCTGTGGACGGCGCGCCTGGCAGAGCGTCTGGCCGCGACGGCGGCCCGGGCCCTCGTCCTGGAGCTGCACACGGCGAGGGCGGCCGGCCGGCTCGACGGCGGCACCCCGGCGCTGCGCTTCCGTTCGTTCCTCCAGGCGTCCTCGCAACGGGCGGGCCTGGTCGGGTTGTTCACCCACCGTCCGGTGCTGGGCAGGCTGGTCGGGCAGAGCTGCCTGCACGCCGCCGCGGCGACGGGCGAGCTGCTGGAGCGTTTCACCGCCGACCGTGCCCGGATCGTCGCGGACCTGCTGCACGGGGCCGACCCGGGCGAGCTGGTCGAGGTGCACGGCGCGGCGGGCGACGGGCACCGGCAGGGGCGGGGCGTCGCGGTGCTGGGCTTCGCGACGGGCTGCCGGGTGGTCTACAAGCCGCGTCCGCTCGCGGTGGACCGGCACTGCGCCGGCCTCCTGGACTGGTTCAACGCGCGGTCCGGGCTGCCGGCCTTGCGCGTCCCGGCCGTCGTCGAACGGCCCGGCTACGGCTGGGCGGAGTTCGTGCGGCCGGAGGGGTGTCCGTCCGCGGACGGCATCGACCGCTTCTACCGCCGGCTGGGCGGGCTGCTCGCCGTGCTGTACGCCGTGGGCTGCACGGATCTGCACCACGAGAACCTCGTCGCCTGCGGGGACGAGCCCGTCGTCGTGGACGTCGAGACGCTCTTCCATCCGCCGGATCCGTCGGACGGTCGACGGGATCCGGCCGAAGTCGCCCTGGAGGCTTCCGTCCACCGCACCGGGCTGCTGCCCCAGCTGTGGGTCGGCGACGAGGACGCGCTGGACGTCTCGGGCGTGGGCGGTGACCCCGGGGCGGCGACGCCGCTGGACGTCGTGGGCTGGGCCGACGCGGGCACCGACCGGATGCGGCTCGTCCGCGGGGCGCGGCCGTTCGCCGGGGGCGCCAACCGGCCCCGTCTCGGTGCGGCGGCCGTCGACCCGGCGGAGCACGTCGGGACGCTGGTGGCGGGATTCCGGGCCGGGTACCGGACCGTGGTGGCGCACCGTGACGAACTGCTCGGCCCGGAGGGCCTGCTGGCGGGGTTCGCCGACGACGAGGTGCGGGTGGTGGCGCGGGCCACCCAGGAGTACGCGACGCTGCTGGACGAGTCGACCCACCCCGATCTCCTGCGCAGCTGGGAGGAGCGCGACCGGGTGCTGGGCACGCTGCGCGACGGCGGTGGTGGCGGTGCGGAGCCGTCGGCCTGGCCCGGTCTCGTCGAGGACGAGCTCGCGGACCTGTGGAACGGCGACGTTCCGCTGTTCACGGCGCGGCCGCGCCATCCCGACCTGTGGACGGCGGCCGGCCGTCGCGTGGCGGGCGCCCTGGACCGGCCGGGGCTCGACGTGGTCACGGAGCGGATCCGGGCGATGGGCCCGCAGGACTGTGCGCGGCAGGAGTGGATCGTCCGCGCGGCCATGGCCGGCCGGTCGCGCGCGGACGCGCACGGCGACGGCGCGCCCCTGCCGCGGCCGTGCGGCGGCGGTTCGACGCACCGGCCGGACGTGCAGGGGCGGCCCGGCGAGCGAGCCTGGCCGGCGCCCGAGCGGCTGCTCGCCGCCGCCCGGGCGATCGGCGACAGGCTCGTCGTGGACGCGTACCGCGGTGCGGGGGGCGCCAACTGGCTGGGCCTGGAGCTGCTGGGCGACCGGTACTGGCGGCTGCAGCCGCTCGGCGCGGATCTCGGGAGCGGCCGGACCGGGGTGTCGCTGTTCCTGTCCCGGCTCGCCGTCCTGACCGGGCAGGAGCGGTACGCGGAGGTGGCCCGCGCGGCACTCCGTCCGCTGCCGGTGCTGCTGGCCGGACTGGCCCGCCGGCCGGACGACCTGGGCGCGGTGGGGTCCGGCGGGTTCGCCGGTCTCGGCGGCGTCGCGTACGCGCTCGCCTCGGTGGCGGAGTGCCTGGACGACGCGGAGATCGGCAGCCTGGTCGGGCCGGCCGTCGACCTCGCCGGTCGCGCCGTGGACCGCGAGGCGGAGTACGGCGTGGCGGGCGGGACGGCGGGCGGACTGGCCGCGCTGCTCGCGGTGCACCGGACGACCGGGTCGGCCGCGGCCCGGCAGGCCGCCGGGCGGGCCGCCGAACGGCTGGTCGACGCGCCGCTGCCGGCCGGGCCGGGCTTCGCCGACGGGCGGGCCGGGGTCGGGTGGGCGCTGCTGCGCTACGCGGAGGCCGGCGGGGGCGCGCGCTTCGGCCGGGCCGGGACGGCCGCGCTGCGGGCGGCCGCGGACGGCTGCCCCGGTGACCGGCCGGGCTGGTGCCGGGGCTCGCACGGCGTCGCCCTGGCGGTGGCCGACAGCCCGGCGGCGCGGACCGACCCCGCGCTGTCGGCCCTGCCCGCGCGGGCGGTACGGGCGGCGGACCGCGGCGGACCGCTCCCCGGGTACGGCCTGTGCCACGGCGAACTCGGCGTCCTGGAGCTGCTCGTCCGCGCGTCCGCACCCGACGGGGCGCCCGGGGCCCGGACACCCGCGGCCGGGGCGCGGCGGGCCGCCGCCGTGGTCACGGCGGTGGAACAGGGCGCGCTGCGGTACGGGACGCCGGGCGGGACGACCGTCCCCGGCCTGCTCCACGGGCTGGCGGGGACGGGCCACGGCCTGCTGCGGCTGGGTTTCGCCGCCCGGGTGCCTTCGGTGCTGCTGCTGCGGCCACCGAGTGACGGACCACCGGCCGCCGGGGGCGTCCTGCCCGCCGGACAGGTCGGCACCTACGAGGGAGAACGGAGTACGCGATGAACGACACGGAGATCGTCCGCACCTGGAGGAAGCCGGCGGCGCAGCACGGGGAGGCCGCCGACCACCCGGCCGGCCGTGTGCAGCTCGGTGGCGGCGGAGGTCTGAGCCGCCGGGCCGACCTCCTGTCGGGTGCGGGTGCGAGGCTGCGGAACACCACCACCTTCACGCAGACCATGACCATGACCATGACCCTGGACTGTCCGGCAGGACCGGAGTCCGAGGGGCCGGTGCGGTAGCGCACGGTCTGCCCGCCCCGCCGGTGGCCGCCCCAGAACGGGAGCCCTTGCCATGCGCGCCACTTCCCCCGTCACTGCCGGCCGAGGCAGCGAACTGACCCTGATCGACGAGGCACTCGCACGGCTGCGGGCGTCGCAGGGCGGCTCGGTGTTCCTGCTGGGCGAGGCGGGCATCGGCAAGTCCCGGCTGGCCCGGGAGAGCGCGGACCGGGCGGGCCGGCTCGGGGTGTGCGTGCTGCGCGGCCGCAGCAGCGCGACGGGGCTCACGGGGCCGTTCCGGCCGCTCGTGGAGGCGCTCGCCTCGTACTCCCGGGTCGGCGGGCTGCCCGAGGACCCGGAGCTGGCGCCCTACCGGCCCGCGCTCTCGCGGGTGGTCCCCGAGTGGCGGCGGGCGGAGGCGGGCTATCCGGAGAGCATGGTGGAGTTCGCCGAGGCCCTGCTGCGTCTGCTGGTCGTGCTCGGCCGGGAGCGCGGCTGCCTGCTGGTGCTGGAGGACCTCCACGAGGCGGACTCCGAGACGCTGGCGGTCGTCGACTACCTGGTGGACAACCTGGCTGCGCTGCCGGTGCTGATCGTCGCCACGCTCCGCCCGGAGTCGGGTGCGGCGCTCGACCTCGTCGACGCGGCGGGCCGCCGCCGGACGGCGGCCGTGCTGACGCTCCGTCCGCTGGACACCTCCGGGGTGCGGACGGTCGCCGCGGGCTGTCTGGGGGTCGCGGAGGACCGGGTGCCGTCCGCCGTGGTCGACCGGCTGGCCGGGCACGGCGGCGGCAACCCCTACCTCGCCGAGGAGTTGCTCGCCGACCTGGTGGAGTCGGGTGCGGTGCGGCTGGCGCCGGAGGGCCCGACGGTGGTGGGCGATCTGGTGACCGGTGTGCCGACCTCCGTCGTGCAGAGCCATGCCCAGCGGCTGGGCCGGCTGGACCCGGCGGTGGGGCACCTGCTGCTGACGGCCGCCTGCCTGGGGTCGCGGTTCTCCGTCGCCACGCTGCAGATGGCCCTCGGGGTGGGCGAGCAGCACCTCTTCGCACGGCTGGGAGCCGCCACCCGCGCGGGTTTCGTCACCCCGGTGGGCCGTGGGACCGACCAGTACGCGTTCCGGCACGCGCTGACGGCCGAGGCGCTGCTGGCGGTGCCCGCCCCGCCCGAACGGGCCGCCCTGGCCCGTCGTGCGGCCACCGCGCTGGAGGACGCCGACCCGGTGCTGGAGGAGGACAGGTGCCGGCTGGTCGCGGACCTGTGGACCACGGCCGGGGAGCGCGGGCGTGCCGCCGCGGGCTACGCGGAGGCCGGCCGGCGGGCGCAGGCCGGCGGGGCGTGGGCGTCGGCCGTCACCCTGTTCGAACGGGCGGCCGAGCTCGCGCCCGCGGAGGACCGGGCGGCTGTCGTCGAATCCCTCGCGCAGGCCCTCGCCGGGGCCGGGCACCTGGAGCGCGCCTTCGCGCTGGCCGAGACGCTGGGCATGGCCGGTGCGGACGCGCTGGACGTCGGCCGCCGGGTCGACCTGCACCTCCGGCTCGCCTGGGACGCCGTGATGGCCGAGCGCGGCCCCGACGCACGGAGGCAGGTGGCGGCGGCCCGGGCGCTGATGCCGGAGCCCCGCGGACCCGGCGCCGGGCTGTCCGGACAGGGCGCCGCCCTCGCCGTGGTCGAGGGGCATCTCGCGCTGCTGCCGGGGTCGTCGCCCGGCGGGGGGCCGGACCGGGCCACCCGCACCGCGGAGGCCGAGGAGTCGGCGCGCCGGGCCGTCGAGGTCGCGGAGCGGGCACCGCTGCCCGTGGTGGCGTGCCAGGCCTGGCACCTGCTGGCGCTGCTGGGCCGCGAGCGCGGCTTCGACCACGCCGACGCGTGCCTGGAGCGCATGCTGGCGGTGGCCGAGAAGCACGGCCTGCAGCTGTGGCGGGTGGGGGCGCTCGTCCGTCTGGGGGTCAACGCGTTCATGCGCACCGGGAGTTCGGCCCGGCTGGAGGTGGCGCGGCAGACGGCGCGGGCCCTCGGGGCGATCGTGCTGACGCAGGACACCGAGGGGATGCTCGCCATGCACGCGGTGCTGCGGGCCGAGTACGGGAAGGCCCGGGAGGCGATCGACCGCTCGCTCGGGGCCACCGCCCGGCTGCGCAACCTCTCCACCCACCGCTACCTCCTGCTGACCTCGGCCACGCTCGCCGCCCACCGCGGGCGCCGCGGCGAGATGGACCAGGAACTCGACCGGTTCCGGCGGGCCGGCGGGGCGGACTCCTTCCTCACCCCCGTCGTCCTGGGCCTGTGCCGGGCCTTCTGCGCGCTGATGGAGGAGGACAGGGCGGCCGCGGCGGAGGAGCTCGCCGCCGTGGCCGCCTGGGAGGCGGCGCACCCCAACGTCTTCTACCTGTCGGGCAGTCACGGGATCGGCCCGCTCCTGGACGTCCTCGCCGGCCGCGCCGACCGGGCGGCCCACCGGGCGCACGCCGCGGCCCCCGCGGGGGAACTCGCCTGGAACCACCAGTTCCTCCTGCTCGCCGAGGCGGTGCTGCTGGGGCGCGAGGGGCGGGGCGGCGAGGCCGCGGCCGTCCTCGCGACCGTCCACGACACCTACGGCGCGCTCTTCCCGGCCGCCCACCACCTCGGGCTGCGGCTGGTGGCGGAGGCCGCGCTCGACGACGGGTGGGGCGATCCGGTGTCGTGGCTGCGGGCCGCCGAGGAGTACTTCCACACGGCCGACGTCACCGCGGTGGCCGGGGCCTGCCGGGCCCTGCTGCGCGGGTCGGGTGCGGGCGTGCGGCAGCGGCGCGCCGGGCGGGACAGGATCCCGGCCGCGGTGCGGGAACTCGGCGTCACCCTGCGGGAGTACGAGGTGCTGGCCCTGCTGGCCGGGCGCCCGAGCAACGCGGAGATCGCGCGCCGGCTCTCCATCTCGCCGCGCACCGTGGAGAAGCACGTCGCCGGCCTGGCCCGCAAGACCGGGCGGTCGGACCGGTCGGCGCTGTGCGCGCTGGCCCGCCTGCTGACCGCGGAGGAGTAGGCCGCCCCACCGGCAGCACGACCGGCGCGGGACGGCACCGGACGGCACCGGACGGCCCGGGACACCCCCGGCGGACGCGGGCCGGCACGCGCGGACACGGAACGGCACGCGCGGACACGGGACGGCCGGGGACGGCCGGGGCGTCGACCTGGGGTGATACCGGCTGCGCACCGCGCGTAGACCGTTCCCGGAGCGGCCGGGCCTAGCGTCCTGTCCATCGGCGAAGGGCTGCCGGCCCGAACCGGGGCCGCCTGCCGGGACCTCCCGACGAGGCGGCCCGCACACACCACTGTTGCGCGCTCGGACCAAGGAGAAACGATCATGGCTGACAACATCGAGCCCACCGGCACCGACGAGACCGTTCTCCCGCTGCAGGAGCTCGGCGGTGGCGAGGAGGACGAGGTCCAGGCGCACGCCAGCAGCGTGAGCCTGGCGGCCTGTGCGATGGAGGCCTGATCGGTCCGGCTCCGGCCGGCACGGACTCCCGCGGCACCCGGCTCCGGCCGGACCGCGAAGAAGCGGGACGGCGACGGCGGTACCGGGTCACCGGGAGTGCCGCACCCGCCGGATCGCCACACACCCACGGCATCACGTGCGAGAAGGAGACGATCATGGCTGACCACATCGAGCCCACCGGCACCGACGAGGACGAGGTCGAGGCGCACGCGGAGTCGGTGCTCCCGCTGCAGGGCCTCAGCAGCCCCGAGGACGAGGCCGGCATCGTGCCGCCCGCCGACGGCAGCAGCGTGAGCCTGGCCGCCTGCGCCTGATCCTTCCGGCTCCGGCCGGCACACGCCTCTCGCGACGCACCGGGCCGGGTCCGGGCGCAGCGGAGAAGCAGGACGGCGGTGGCGGACACCGGGCGACCGGGCGAGCCGCACCCGCCGAGGCACCACACACCCACGGCACCACGTACGAGAAGGAGACGATCATGGCTGACCACATCGAGCCCACCGGCACCGACGAGGACGAGGTCGAGGCGCACGCGGAGTCGGTGCTCCCGCTGCAGGGCCTCAGCAGCCCCGAGGACGAGGCCGGCATCCTGCCGCCCGCCGACGGCAGCAGCGTGAGCCTGGCCGCCTGCGCCTGAGTCACCCGAGCCCGTGGCGTCCGGACGGTCCGTCCGGACGCCACGGGCCGTGTTGGATGTCCGCCCTGCGGAACCGCCCTGCCTGCCACGGGAAGAGAAGGGGAGAGCATGCACCAGCCGCTCGCGTTCGCCGTCGCCGATCCGGAGTTCTACGCACCGCTGGAGTCGGCGACCGACCGCGGAGAGGTCTACCTCCCCGCGTCCGTCCCGCCGGAGTGGCGGAGCGTCGAGTCGAACGTGTGGACGATGTGGTTCCGGCGGAAGCTGGAGGGGGTCGAGGACGGCTGGAAGGTCCACGTCTCCGCGAAGGCCGACCGGCTGCAGGCCGTCCTCGACACCGTGGCCGCGATCTGCTTCGAACAGGACGTCCCGTTCAAGCACCTCTCCTGCCGGCTCTTCCACCAGTGGGCGCACCACAAGCACGCCCCCCGGCCGCAGAGCGGCAAGTTCGTCGCCGCGTACCCGTCCGACGAGGCGGCGGCGCGGCGGCTCATGGAGGCGCTGCGCGCGGCCCTGGCCGACGAGGACGGGCCGTTCGTCCTCACCGACCGCCGCTTCGGGGACTCCCGGACGGTGCACTACCGGTACGGGGCCTTCGTGCCGCGGTCGCGCGTACGGGCCGACGGCACCCGCATGCTGCTGGCCCGCAACGGTCACGGCGAGCTGGTGGAGGACCTGCGGGAGGCGTCGTTCCGGCCGCCGGACGGCATCCGCGACCCGTTCCGCCCGCCGGCGAAGACCGCGGGCACGGGTACGGGTGCGGGTACGGCCACGGCCACGGCCACGGCCACGGGCAGCGTGAAGGACCCCGCGAAGCCGGTGACGCTGGGCGGGTACGTCTTCGAGGCGGCGGTGCGGCACAGCAACGCCGGCGGCGCGTACCAGGGCCACGACGCGGCCACCGGACGGCAGGTGTTCATCAAGGAGGCGCGGGCGCACACCGCCGTCGAGGCGGACGGGCGCGACGCCCGGGCGCGCCTGCGCGGCGAGTGGGAGACCCTGCAGGCCCTCCACGGGCTGGCCCCCGGACTGGCGCCCGAGCCGCTCGCCCATTTCAGCGCCTGGGAACACGACTTCCTGGTCACCGAGTTCATCGACGGCAGGGCGATGAACAAGTGGATGGCCACCACCAACCCCCTGATCCGGGCCGGTGCGACGGCCCAGGACGTCGCCGCCTACTTCGAGCGCTGCCAGACGCTGATCGACGGGGTCGAACAGGCCCTCGACCGCCTGCACGCCTGCGGCTACGTCTTCGTCGACGTCAGCCCCGGCAACGTGCTGGTCGCCGACGACGACACCGTCCGGCTGGTCGACTTCGAGGTGGCGCAGCGCCCTGGGGCGGACTTCAGCCCGATGGGGACGCCCGGCTACTCACCGCCGCGCAGCCTGATCGGCAACGACCCGTCGGTGTACGACGACTACGGCGTCTCGGCGCTCGCCCAGCTGCTCGTGGGCCCGTTCCACCACGTGGTGCGCCGCAATCCCGACGTGCTGGACCACCTGCGGTACGGCATCGGCCGGGTCGGCCCGGTGCCGGAGCGGCTGTGGCGGCGCGCCACGAAGTACCACGCGCCGAACGGCGAGGCGCGGCTGCCCGGGCCGGAGGAGGTGGCGGCCGCCCCACTGGTGCACCTGGCCGGCCTGCGGGACTCGGTGGCGGACGCGCTGGTGGCGATGGCGGACGTCGGGCACCCGGAGCGGATGTTCCCCACCGTCGCGGACGGCTACCGGACCAACACGCTGTGCCTGGCGTACGGCGCGGCGGGGGTCGCCCACGCGCTGCACCGGGCGGGCCGGCCGCTGCCCGACGGGATGCTGGAGCGGCTGCGGCGCGAGGCGCTGGACACGGCCGGCGACCTCGCCCCGGGGCTGTACGTGGGGGCGGCCGGGATCGCCCGGGTGCTGGCCGACCAGGGGCTGGTGGACGAGGCCCGGGACATCCTCGCGGTCGCGGACGGGCACCCGCTGGTGGCGGAGAGCGCGACGGTGTTCGGGGGATCCGCCGGTCTCGCCCTGGGCCACCTGGCGCTGTACGGCCACACCCGCGACGAGCACCACGTGGAGCGGGCGCTCGCGCTGGCCCGGGCCCTGCCGGACGACGAGGCGCTGGCGGCCCGGCTGGGGCCGAACGACGCGACCGGCCTGGCGCACGGGCGGGCCGGGGTCGCCCTGATGCTGCACCAGCTCGCCGCGGTCTGCGGTGACCAGGCGCTCCTGAAGCGCGGGCTGCAGCTGCTGCACCTGGAGCTGGACCGCGAGACGGCCCCGGAGGAGGCGGGCATGACCTTCCCCGTGTCGGCGGTGGACAGCCGTGCCATGCCGTACCTGTACTGCGGGTCGGCGGGGATGCTGCACGTCGCGTCCCGCTACCTGGCGGTGGCCGAGGACGAGCGGCTGGCCGCGGCGGTGCCGCGGCTGCTGCCGGTGACGGGCGTCGCGTACACCGTGATGCCCGGGCTGTTCCAGGGCCTGTCGGGGCTGGGGTTCGCCCTCGCGGACCACGCGGCGGTGACCGGCTCGGCGGAGAGCCGGGCGGCGGCGGTGCGGACGGCGCAGAAGCTGTTCGGCTTCGCCCTCCCCCACGCCACCGGGGTGCGGATGCCGGGCGACCAGCTGCTGCGCTGCAGCGCGGACCTGTGGAGCGGATCCGCCGGTGTCCTGCTGTTCCTGACCGAGCTGCTGGCGCCCCGGCCCGACGCCCTGTTCACCGTCGACTCGCTGTCCGCGGCGGCGCCGCCCACCGGGTGGGGGCCCGCAGCCGGGTAGTGCCGCCGTCCCCTCCGCCGCACGGGGTCCGGGCCGCACGGGCGGGCCCGGGCCCCGTACGGCGTGTGCGGAGAGATCCCTTCCTCCCCTCCCTGGAGTGTCTGCTGTGCGACGTGACGTCAACCTCTACTGGTGCGGGCAGACCGCCTCGGCGTTCGGCTCCGTGTTCACCGCCATCGCCCTGCCGGTCGTGGCCCTGACGGACCTGGGGGCCACGCCCGGCCAGGTCGGTCTGATCGGTGCCGCGGCGACGGTGCCGGGCATCGTCCTCGGCCTCCTGGCCGGGGCCCTGGCGGACCGCATCGCCCGTCCCCGGCGGGCGATGCTGCTGCTGGACCTGCTGTCGGCCGCCGCGGTCGGGGCCGTGGCCCTGGGCCTGCGGCACGGGGTGGCGTCGATCGGCTGGCTGATCGGCCTCGGCCTCGTCCAGGGATTCCTCGGGGTCCTGCTCGCCTCCCTCTACTTCGTCCACCTGCGCCACCTGGTCGGCGCGCAGGCGATCGGGCCGACCCGGGCGCGGCTGCAGGCCGGGCAGTTCGGTGCCGCGCTGGCCGGCCGGATCCTGGCCGGCCCGGTGATCGCCCTGTTCGGCAGCTCGGCGGCGCTGGCGACGGACGGCGCCAGCTACCTGCTCAGCGCGCTGGCGCTGGCGAGCATGCGGTCACCGGACCGGACGGCGGCCGCTCCGGCGGCGGCCGCCCCGCGGCAGGGTCTCCGCGGGGCGGCCGCCGGGCTGCGGTTCTTCGCCGCCCACCCGTTCCACCGGGCCCTGCTGCTGTTCATGGTCGCGCCGGCGGCGGCGCTGGCCGGGGCCGCGACGCTGACCGGCCCGTTCCTGCTGCGCACCGTGCACCTGCCGGTCGGCGTGTACGGGCTGGCGTTCGTGCTGTCGGGTGTCATGGGGCTGACCGGGTCGGCCGTCGCCGGGCGGCTGCTGCACCCGGGGCGCGACGCCCGGCTGACGGTGCTGGTGTGCTTCGGCGGGGCGCTGCTGTCGTCGGTGCTGCTGCCCGTGGCGGCCGGGCCGCTGCCGCTGGCCGTGCTCTGCGCCGCACTGGGCATCGGCCTCCCCGTGCTGTTCGGCGCGGTCGCCAACGTGGCGCTGGTGTCCGTGCTGGCGACCGACGTCGCGGAGGCCATGATGGGCCGCGCCATGGCGGCGCTCCAGGTCGTCACGTCGGCGACCGCCCTGGCCGGTGCGCTGGCCGGCGGGTTCCTCGGCGACCTGCTGGGCGTCCGGGCGGCGCTGTGGGTGCTGCTCGGTGCCGCGCTGCTGGTCATCGGCGCGGTCGGCCCGTCGGCGGCCCGCGCCGCCCGCGACCTGCGCGCGGCGGACCTCCGCGCGGCGGCCACGGAAGCACCGGACGCGGACGAACCGGACGCGGGCGAACCGGATGCCGCCACGGCCGGTCCCGCCACCGCCACGACCGTGTGAACCGCGGCGCCGTCCACCCTCCGGCCTCCACGTACGGCCGCCCGGCGGGCCCGCACAAATATGGGGGCGGTGCCCCGATGTGCGCCGCACGGCGCCGCATCGACGATGTTCACGACAACGGCCACCAGCCCCCTCGCACCGCCCGACGCGCGCCCCCGGACGCTGAAGGAACGCCTGCATGCCTTTTTCCGACAAGGAATCCCCGTGCACCGTGAGGTTCTCACTGCTCGGCCCGCTCACCGTGACGAGCGGCGGACGCGCCCTGCCCCTCGGCCCGCTGAAGCAGCGGGCGGTCCTGGCCATGCTGCTGTGCCGCCCCAACACCCCCGTGTCGGTGGACTCCCTCGCCGACACCGTCTGGCCCGGTGAAGCGCCCCGGACCGCCCGCAAGAACCTGCAGAAGTACGTCTGGGCGCTGCGCCGCCTCCTCTGCGAGGCCGGCCGGCCCGGCAGTCTCGCCCTCGCCCCCGGCGGCTACCTGCTGCACGTGTCGGAGGAGGAGGTCGACACCCTGCACTTCCGCGCCCTGGCCACGGCAGGACGCGAGGCCGCCCGCAGCGGCGAGCCGGACACCGCCGCCGAACTGCTGCGCCGGGCACTCGACCTGTGGCAGGGCCGGCCCCTCGCGGAGCTGTCGGACTCCGAACCGCTGCAGGCCGAGGCCGACCGGCTGACCGACCGCTACCTCTCCGCGTACGAGACCTGGGCCGAGATCGCCTCGGTGCGGGGCCGCAACGCCGAGGTCGCCGAGGCGGTCGCCGACGTCGCCGAGCAGCACCCGCTGCGGGAACGCCTGCGGGCCGTCCAGATGATCGCGCTGCACCGCGCCGGCCGGCAGAGCGAGGCCCTCGCCGTGTACGAGACGCTGCGCCAGCTGCTCGCCCGCGAGCTGGGCCTGGCACCCAGCGCCGCCATGGAGGAGGTGTACCGGGTGGTGCTCGCCGGCACCCTCGGCGCGGCGGCCGCCCCCGTGACCGCCGCCCCGCGGCGGGCGCCGACACGGACGCTGCTGCCCCCCGACACCCCCGACTACACCGGCCGCCGGGAGCAGCTCGCGGAGCTGCGCGACGCGGTACGGCGCAGGAACGGGCACGTCACCCTCCTCGTCGGGCCGGTGGGCACCGGCAAGAGCACCCTGATGGTCCATCTGGCGCACACCCTGCGCGAGGACTTCCCCGACGGCCGGCTCCTCGTCGACCTCCGCCGGGCCGACGGGACGAAGCAGCCGCTCATCGCCGTCCTCGGGGAACTGGCCCGCGCCGCCCGGCTCGACCGGGTCACCGCGCTGCTGCCCGACCACCCGGCGCAGGCCGCCGCACTGTGGCGCGACTGGTTCGCCGAGCACCGGGTCCTGCTGCTGCTGGAGAACGCGCCCGACGAGACGGCCGTGCGGCCCCTGCTGCCGGGCACCGGGGCCGGCGCGGCGGTGGTCGCCTCGCGGTCGTGGCTCGCCGGGCTGGCCGGTGTCCACCGGATCGCCCTGGCGCCGCTGACCGTCGAGGAGGCGATGGAGCTGCTCGGCCGCATCATCGGCCCGTCCCGCGTCCGCGCCGACCGCGCCTCCGCCCGGCGGATCGTCGAGGCCGGCGGGCTCTCGCCGCTGGCCGTGCGGATCAGCGGCCAGCGGCTGGCCGTCCTGCGCCACCTGCCGCTGTCCGAGTACGCGGCCCGGCTGGCCGAGCCGGAGGCCGTGATGGACGAGCTCGCCGTCGGCGACCTCGCCGTCCGGAACCGGATGGCGGACGGCTGGCAGGCGCTGACCGACATCGGCCGGTCCGCGATGCTCCGCCTCGGACGGCTGCCGCTGGCACGGCCCTTCACCCTCGGCGACGCCGCGACGGCCCTGGGCTGTCCGGAGCCCGCCGCGCTGCGGGTCCTGGAACTGCTCATCCACACCGGGGCGCTGGTCTCCCCGTCGACCGAGGTCACCGCGCACGCGGCGCTGTACGAGCTGCCCCGGCTGGCGCACCTCTACCTGCGGGAGCTCGGCGGGCGCGAGGAGCGGGCCGCCGCCCCCGCCGGAGCAGCGGATATGCCGGTTGTGAACCACCGGGCAACCGGTCCCGGACCGGTGGGCGCCACAGTGCTCACGACACCGCACGACCACGCGGAAGGGGAGGGCACGTGGAACTGGGCGAGCTGATCGCACTGCGACCCGTCCCGGCCGCCGGGCTCCTGCTGACGCTCACCCGCCGCTGCCCGCTGTCCTGCGCCCACTGCTCGACCTCCTCCACGATGACCGGCGAGCAGACCGCCGCGGACCGGCTGCGCCGCTTCGTCGCCTCGTTCACCGCCGCCGACGCCCCGCAGGTCGTGCTGCTCACCGGCGGCGAACCGCTCCTGCGCCCCGGCCTGGCGGCCGAACTCGCCGCCCTGGCCCGCGCGGCGGGCACCCGTACCGCCCTGCTGAGCGGCATGTTCTTCGCCCGCGGCGGCAGGGCCGTACCGGCACGGATCATGCGGGCGATCACCGCGGCCGACCACTTCTCGGCCAGCCTCGACGTCCACCACGAGCGCGAGGTGGCGCGCGCCGACGTGTTCACGGCCGTACGGCGGATCCTCGACGCAGGAGTGCCCGCCAGCTTCCACCTGACCGGGACGGGCCCCGACGACCCGTACCTCGCCGGTCTCGTCGCCGACATCCGCGCCGAGTTCGCCGACCGGGTGCCGATGCTCGTGAACGACGTCCGGCCGGTCGGGCGCGCCGCGTCCTGGGCCGGCGCCGCGACCCGGCCGGACGGCGGCGCCGCCGTGCCCTGCCCGATGGCCGCCTGGCCCACGGTCGCCTTCGACGGCACGGTCGTGGCCTGCTGCAACCAGCAGGCGGTGGACGCCCGGCCGGTACCCGCCCACCTGCTCCTCGGGCACGTCGCCGAGGACGACTGGGGCACGGTGCGCCACCGCTCCCTCACCTCGCCCGTGCTGCGCATGCTCCGCGTCGTGGGGCCGGGACACCTCCGGGCCCGGTACGCGCCCGGGGCGCCCGACCGCGGATACTGCGCGACCTGCCGGACCCTCTCCGACCGGCCCGACGTGCTGGCGGGGGCCGCGCGGGACGGCGCCGGCCCGGTCGGCGAACTCCTCGACCGCCACACCGCGCAGACCCAGCGGGCGGCCGGCCCCGCCGCGTTCGTCCGCCGCCACGGCACCTCCGCCTACGCCGACCTCGTCACCCTCACCGCCGCCGGGGGCCCGGCATGACCGTCTCCCCGGCCGCCCCCGGCACCGCCCCGGCACCACCCGCCGCCTCGGCCGTGCTGCGCACCCGGCTCGCGCTCGCCGCACCCACCCTGCAGGCGGCCTGCACGGCCCTGTGGCAGCCCGCCGGACTCCGCCCCCGCTACCTCCGCTACCTCGCCGCCATGCACGCGCTCGTCCGGGCATCCGTCCCGCTCATGGAACTGGCCGCCCGCCGCTGCGCGGAGACCCCCGGCGACCCGCTCGCCGAACGGCTGGGCCGCTACCTCACCCAGCACGTCGAGGAGGAGCGCGACCACGACACCTGGCTGCTCGCCGACCTCGCCGTCGCCGGCGGCGACCCGGCCGCGCTCCTCGCCGCGCAGCCGCCGACCGCCGTCGCCGAACTCGCCGGCGCCCAGTACTACTGGATCGAGCACCACCACCCGGTCGCCCTGCTCGGCTACATCCTCACCCTGGAGCACAACGCACCCTCACCCCGGCTGGCCCCGCGGCTCGCCCGGGACACCGGCCTGCCACCGGCGGCCTTCCGGACGGTGCACGAGCACGCCGAACTCGACGGCGGCCACGCGGCCGACCTCGACACCCTGCTCGACGAGCTGCCGCTGACGCCCGCCCAGCTCACCGCCGTGGCCGTCAGCGCCCTCCACACCGCGGACGGGATCACCCGTCTGTTCGTCAGGCTCACCGCACCCGGAGGCCAGTGATGACCGATCCGCAGCACGCCCTGCGCCGACTGGAGGAGGCGGGCTTCGCCCTCGACGCCTTCACCGAGGAACAGCAGGAGGTCCTGGAGGAACTCAGCCCGCAGGAGCTCTCCCTGCTCCTCGACATCAAGAACCGGCTGGACGAGGTCGGGCCCGAGGTGCAGGCCCACGCCGAGATCGCCGGCGGCGCGCTGTTCTGACCCGACCGGGAACGCGGGCGCCCCTGTGCGGGGCGCCGCCTCCGTCCGACGATCACGCTGAAGGTGGACCGGCATGCCCTGCACCTACTGCCGCCAGTCGCTGCCGTCCGGCGCCCGGTTCTGCCCGTCCTGCGGCACGCCGTGCGCCGAGGCCCCGCAGGGCCCGGCGGACGCGCCCCAGGAGGGCCGCAAGGTGGTCACCGTCCTGTTCTGCGACATGGTCGGCTCCACCGCGCTCTCCGGCACCCTCGACCCGGAGACCCTGCGCGGCGTGACCCTGCGCTACTTCGAGATGATGCGCCGTCAGATCGAGACGCACGGCGGCACGCTGGAGAAGTTCATCGGCGACGCCGTGATGGCCGTCTTCGGCGTGCCGACCGTACGGGAGGACGACGCGCGGCGCGCCCTGGCGGCCTCCCTGGGCATGCTGAAGGCCCTCGACGAACTCAACGCCGACCTCGACGCCGCACTCGGGGTGCGCCTGGGCGTCCGGATCGGCATCAACACCGGCCGGGTCGTCGCCGGGGCCGACTCCTCCACGCGGCAGGCCCTCGTCTCCGGCGAGACCGTCAACATCGCCGCCCGGCTCGAACAGAACGCGGGCCCCGGCGAGGTGCTGATCGGCCCGGACACCCTCCTCGCGGCCGGCCCCACCGTGCAGGCCCAGGAGGTCGGCCCCCTCACGCTCAAGGGCAAGGCCGACCCGGTGACCGCCCACCGCCTGCTGGGGCTCGGCGAGGACGACCCCGAGTCGCTGCGCCGCTTCGACCTGCGCTTCGTCGGTCGGCAGCGTGAACTCGCGGCGCTCGACGAGGTGTTCGCCGAAACCGCGGCGGGCGGCGGCGCCCGGCTGGTCACCGTCTCCGGCGAGGCCGGACAGGGCAAGACCCGGCTGGTGCGCGAATGGCTGGAACGCACCGGCCCCACCGCCCTCGTGCACGGCTCCGGACGCTGCCGGCCCTACGGCGGCCGGGGCAGCCTCGGACCGCTCGCCGACGCGCTCACCGACCTGCTCCCCGCGGCCCACAGCACCGCACCCCAGGACGGCACCGCACCCCACGGCACCGCACCCCACGGCGGCGGCCCCGACGACCCGTGCCCGTGCGACCTGCACCGCGCGGCCGCCCCTGAGGAACGCCCCGCCCTCTCCGAGGCCCTGGCGGTGCTCGAAGGCGGCCTCCTGCTCGACGGCACGCCCAACCCGTCCGTGGACGAGACCTGCAGCGCCCTGCTGCGGGTGCTCACCGCACTCGCCGCCCGCCGGCCGGTGGTCCTCGTCGTCGACGACTGCCACTGGGCCGGGCCGCTGCTGCTGGACGTCCTCGACCGGCTCGTCACCCGGCTCGGCCCCGCCCCCGTGCTCCTCCTCTGCCCGGCCCGCCCGGAAGCCGCCGAGACGTGGTCGACGCCCCGGCGGACCGCCGTCACCCTGACCGGCCTGTCACCGGAGGAGTGCACGCGGCTCGCCGCCGAGCTCGTCGCCGGAGCCGACCGCCACCCGGACGGCCCGGCGCTGCTGGAACGCACCGGCGGTAACCCGCTCCACCTGGAACACCTGCTCTCCGCCCTCGACGGCGACAGCACCGACAGCGGCACCGGCGGCGACGCGGACGGCGGCGGCCGGGCCGCCGAACTGCCGCCCACCGTCCAGGCGCTCCTCGGCGCACGGGTCGACGCACTCGGCACCGCCGACCGCGGCGCCCTCGACCTCGCCGCCGTCCTCGGCCGCGAGTTCACCGTGCACGAGCTCACCGACCTCGCCGACCGCAGCGGGCCCGGCCGGCCCGCGCTGCGACCCGCCCTGCTCGGGCTCAGCCGCCGCCGCCTGATCGAACCGGCCCCCCCGCCGGCCGCCGACCCGGCGTCGTTCCGCTTCACCAGCGGGCTGGTGCAGGAGGTCGCCTACCAGTGCATGTCCAAGCGCACCCGCGCCGACCTGCACGCCTGCGCCGCGGCCCTCCCCTCGGCCCGCGCCGCCGGCCCCGCCGGCATCGGCGAGCACCTCGAACTCGCCCACCGCTACCGGCGCGAACTCGGCATCACCGACACGGACACCGACACGCTGCGCCGCGGCGCCGCGGAGGCACTCGCCGAGGCCGGCGGCCGCGCCCTCGACCGCTCCGACCTCCTCCGCGCGGAACACCTGCTCTCCCGGGCCTCCGCCCTCACCCACCCCGGGGAGCCCGCCACCGTACCGACCGCCCGCAGGCTCGGCGAGGTCAACCTCGCCCTCGGCCGCACCGAGCAGGGCCGCGCCCTGCTCGGCGAGGCGCTCGCCGCCGTCGACCACCCCGAGGAGAGCGCCTACGCCCGGCTCGCCCTCGCCGTGGACGCGGCCCCCGGCGCCGACGCCGTGCCGCAGGCGGCCCTGGCCGTCCTGCCGATCTTCGAGGCCGCGGCCGACGACCTCGGCCAGGCACGCGCCTGCCTGCGCCTGGCCCAGCACCACCAGGGCCGCGGCCGGCACGGCGAAGCCGACCGGCTGCTGCTCCGGGCGCTGCACCACACCATCCGGGCCGACGCCGAACCCGAACGCGCCGCCGCCCTCGGCGCGATCGGCATCTCGCTGTGGCGCGGGCCCGAACCGGTGCCGGCCGCCGTCGACCGCTGCCGCGCCCTCCTCGCCGACCACGGCCGGGGCCGGCGCACCGTACAGGTCACCCTCAGCTGCCCGCTCGCCGTCCTCCTCGCCCTGCAGGACGAGCACGACGCCGCCCGCGACCACCTCGCGCGCGCCGACCGGCTCGCCCGCGAACTCGGCTTCGCCGAGGCCGAGGTCTTCCTCCCGCTCTTCGGCGCGGCCGTGCACTCCGCCGCCCGCGAGTACGACACCGCCCTCGACCTGCTCGGCCGGGCCGCCGGGGCCGCCCGGGCGCTCGGCGCGGAATCGCTGCTGCGCACCGTCACCCTGGAGTCCGCCCGGCTCCACCTGGACACCGGCCGCACCGACGAGGCACACCGCCTCCTCGACGGGCAGGCCGCCCCGCCGGACGGCGGCCCCGACACCGAGACCGCCGACCGCGACGGCCTGCAGGCACGCCTCGCCGCCGGCCGCGGCGACGCCGACCTCGCCCTGCGGCTCGCCGCGCAGGCCGTCCGGGCCGCGGACCGCACCGACTCCCCGCTGGTGCGCGCCCACGCCGCACTCGACGAGGCCACCACCCTGCTGCTGCTCGACCACGGCCCGGAGGCGGGCACCGCCGCCGCCCGCGCCGGCCGGTGGTTCGGCGCGAAGGGGCACCTGCCCGGCATCCGGTGGGCCGCCGCCCTCCTGCCGGCCGACAGCACCGCCGTACCCGGCGGGCACGCGCCCGACGCAGGACCGAACCCGCACGTGCGCAGAAGGGAAGTCATCACATGACCACCACGGCCCCCACGGGCACCCCCAGGGGCGGCGGGCTCACCTGGAGTCTGCGCGGCAAGAGCCCCCAGGACATCACCGTCACCGCCGACGGGGTGCCCGCCGGCGTCCAGCAGCAACCGCGCCAGGGCACCGGCCGCGGCGTCCGGGTGTGCGTGGTCGACTCCGGCGTCGAACGCGACCACCCGCTGATCGGCCCGCTCGGCGGTTCCTGGGTCGTCGTCAAGGACGGCGACGGCATCGAGGTGCGGGCCACCGACACCGGCGACACGTGCGGCCACGGCACGGCCTGCGCCGGGATCATCCGCCGCACCGCACCCGACTGCGAGATCCACAGCGTGCGGGTGCTGGGCGAGCGCTTCTCCGGCACCGGCGACATCCTCCTCGCCGGCCTGCGATGGGCCGTGGAGCAGGGCTTCGACGTGGTGAACCTGAGCCTGTCCACCACCCGCACCCGCTTCGCCGAGGAACTCCACGCGCTCGCGGACACGGCCTACTTCGACCGCACCGTGATCGTCGCCTCCGCCCACAACACGCCCGTGGAGAGCTTCCCCTGGCGGTTCGCCTCCGTGATCTCCGTCGGCAGCCACCAGGAGGACGACCCCGACCTGCACCTGTACAACCCGGACCCGCCCGTGGAGTTCTTCGCCCCCGGCCAGAACGTGGAGGTGCCCTGGCTCGGCGGCACCTCGATCCGCAGCACCGGCAACAGCTTCGCCACGCCCTACGTCGCCGGGCTCTGCGCCAGGTTCCTCTCCGCGCACCCGCGGATGACGACCTTCCAGCTGAAGAACGCGCTCTACCTCTCCGCCGCCAACGTCCGCGTCACCGCCCGCAGCCACGAAGGTGCCTGATGTCCTCTGCCACCGAGCCCGCCACACAGTCCGCACACCCCGTCGCCCTCGAACTCCTCCAGTCGGTCGTCGACGTCGCGAGAGCCATCTTCGGCGCCCAGGCCAGCTCCGTCTTCCTCCTCGACGAGGAGACCGACGAGCTCGTCTTCCAGGCCGTCTCCGGCCAGGGCGAGGAGTTCCTCGTCGGACGCCGCTTCCCCGCCGACCGCGGGATCGCCGGATGGGTCGCCACCTCCGGCGAACCCATGATCGTCGACCGGCTCTCGCAGAACACCGCCTTCGACCGCACCTTCGCCCAGTCCACCCAGTACGTCCCCGACGCGCTCATGGCCGTACCGCTCCTGCACGACCACCAGACCCTGGGGGTGCTGGAGGTCCTCGACCCCTCCCCGCAGACCCGCTCCAGCCTCGACGAACTCGAACTCCTCTCGATGTTCGCCCGGCAGGCCGCGACGGCGCTGCGCCTGGTCACCCACCACCGGCCGGCCGCCACCCGCGCGCTCACCCCCGACGACCACGTCACGGCGACCCGCCTCCTCACCCAGCTCCACGAGCTGCTGAACGTGCCCGGTACGCCCTGAACCCCCGCACCGCCGCCACCCGCACCGCCGTGACCGGCACCGCCGTGACGAGCACCGCCGTGACGAGCACCGCCGTGACCCCGGACCCGACGCCCGAAGGAGCAGCCCTGGCACCGGCACCCGCCGCATCCCCCGCTGCCCACCGGGCCGGGGACACGGCGCTCTACGCGGACCTCGTCCGCACCGCGCTGCGCGGCCCCGGCACCCGCGGCTGGACGCTCGCCCCTTCGCCGCTCTGGTGGTTCGCCGCCCCGCCCGCCGCGGTCCTCCGCGAGCAGGGCTGGAAGCTCCACGTCTCGGCCACGCCGCTCTCGGCGCCGGCCGTGCTGTCCCGCGTCGCCGCCGTGCTGGCCGGCGAGCGGGTGCCGTTCAAGTTCGCCCGGACGCCCCGCCTGCTGACCGACCTCGTGGCGATCGACCAGGAGCGGGGCAGCGGGGGCAAGTTCGTCACCGTCTACCCGGCGGACGACGAGCAGTTCCGGCGGCTCGCCGAGGCGCTCCACCGGGCGACCGCCGGCCTGCCGGGCCCGGGCATCCTCTCCGACCGCCCCTACCGCCCGGGCAGCCTCGTGCACTACCGCTACGGGGTCTTCCGCGGCACCGACCGGCTCACCGTCGACGGCACGGTCGAACCGATGCTCCGCACCCCGGCGGGCGGGCTCGTGCGCGACCGCAGGCCGGCGCACTTCGCGCCGCCCGCCTGGGCCGTCCCGCCCCTCCCGGACCCCGCACCCGGGCCGTCACCGGCGCCCGGCCGGCCCGCGGCCGTCCTCCTCGGCGACCGCTACGAGGTCCGGTCGGCGCTCCGCCACTCCTACCGCGGCGGGGTCTACCTCGCCACGGACCGCGCCACCGGGCGGGACGTCGTGGTGAAGGAGGCCCGCAGCCATGTCGGGGCGACCCTCTCCGGCACCGACGCGACCGACCTGCTGCGCCACGAGGCAGCGGTGTACGCGCGCCTCGCCGGGCTGGGGATCGCCCCCGAGGTGCACGGACTCCTCACCCAGGGCGGCAACCACTACCTGGTGCAGGAGCGCGTGCCCGGCCGGACCCTGCGGCGCTGGACGGCCGACCACCTCGACGCAGGCCGCACGCCGCCGACGGGCCCCGTCCGCGAACTGGCGCGCATCGTCGCGCAGGTGCACGGGCTGGGCCTGGTGCTGCGCGACCTCTCGCCGGACAACATCATGGTGACGCCCGACGACGAGGTGCGGCTGATCGATCCGGAGGCCGTCGCCGAGCCGGGCAGCCCGGTACGGCGGGTCCGCACGCCCGGGTACTCCGCGCCGGAGACGGCCGACGGCGGCCGGGCGCCCGGTCCGGAGGCGGACTGCTTCAGCCTCGGAGCGGTGTTCCTCCACGTGCTGACCGGGGCCGACCCCGTGCTCGCCCCGGACCGGCCCGTACGCCGGCGGCACGACGAACGCCTCGCCCTGCTCGTCGGTTCCGTCCTCGCGGACGGGCCCGGGGCCCGGGCCCACCGGCGGACGGTGCTGGCCATGATGGCCGAGGACCCCGCCGCACGCCCGGGCCCCGACCGGCTGCGGGCCCACCTCGCCCGGCCGCGGCCGGACGCCGCCCCCGCCTCCGCCTCCGTCCCCGCACCTGCCCCGGCGGACGGCACCGCCGGTGACCGGATGCTCGACGACGGCCTCACCTGGCTCCTGGACACCATGACCCCGCACGACCCGCAACGGCTCTGGCCCGCCGGGCCGTCCGGCGAGCGGACCGACCCGCTGAACGTGCAGCACGGCGCCGCCGGGGTGCTCGGCGCGCTCACCGCCGCCGGCCGGCACCGCCCCGACCCGCGGCTGCACGCCGGCATCGCCGGGGCCGCCCGCTGGATCGCCGCCCGCACGGAAGGGCCCGGACCGCACCTCCCGGGCCTGTACTTCGGCCGCTCCGGCACCGCGTGGGCCCTGCTCGACGCCGCCCGGCTGCTCGACGACGACGCCCTGGCCGGACACGCCGTCCGGCTCGCCCGCGCCGTTCCGGTGCGGTGGCCCAACCCGGACGTCCTCCACGGCGCGGCCGGCGCCGGCCTCACCCAGCTGCACTTCTGGCGCACCACCGGCGATCCCGGCTTCCTGGCGCGCGCGGTCACCGCCGCCGAGCACCTGCTGGCCGCCGCCGCCCCGGGGCGCGCGGGCACGGTCTGGCCCGTACCGCGGGGCTTCGACTCGGACCTCGCCGGCATCGCCCACTACGGCTTCGGCCACGGGGTCGCCGGGGTCGGCACCTTCCTCCTGCTGGCCGGACTGGCCGCCGGGCGCGACGACTTCGTGGCGGCCGCGCAGCAGGCCGGCGAGACGCTGCTGACCGCGGCCCGCCCGCAGGACGGCGCGGCGGGGTGGGCCGCGGACGACCGCCGCGCCGGGGCGCCCACCCACGCGCCGCACTGGTGCAGCGGTGCGTCCGGGATCGGCACCTTCCTCGTCCGCCTCTGGCAGGCCACCGACGACACGCGCCACCGGGAGGCCGCGGAGGCGGCCGCGGTCGCCGTCCACCGGGGACGGCACCGCAGTTCACCGGCCGCCTGCCACGGCCTCGCGGGGGACGCGCAGTTCCTGCTCGACCTCGCCGACGCCCTCGACGATCCGCACCACCGCCGCCGGGCGCACGGGCTGGTCGCCGCTGTGCACGCGCGGCACGTCCTCCACGAGGACCTCGTGCTTGCCCCCGACGAGACCCTGACCGGTGTCAGCGCGGCCTACAACACCGGCCTGGCAGGGCTGCTCGGCCTGATGGTGAGGCTGCGGCACGGCGGGGCACGACCGTGGCTCCCCCACGAGGGAGCCCCCGACTCCGCAGAGGGGAGGTGTTCGACATGACGACCGACGTGAACGCGCTCCAGCAGCTGGAGCTCGACGTGCAGGTGGACGACGGCTGGATCTGCCCCATCATCAGCTGCTGGTCCAGCGACTGGGCCGACTGGGCCGAGCAGTAGTCCGCCCGCCCGTGGACGGCCCGGCCGGCCGCCGCCCCGGCCCCGGGGCGGCGGCCCGCCGGCCCCCCCGTCCACCCGCGCCCCCGGGGCGGCCCGGGCGGCCCCCCGCCCGGCCGGGGGGGGGGCGGCCGGCCGGCCCACGTGTCCTACGGCGCCCCGTGCGGGTAATGGCAGGCCGCGACGTGGTCGACACCGGGCGCGGCCTCGACGGGCTGCGGGCTCTCGCGCTCGCAGCGGGTGCGGCGGGCGGTGTCGAGCACCGCGTGGACGGGGCAGCGGGCGCGGAAGCGGCAGCCCTCCTGGCGGACGGTCGGCGACGGCGGGTCACCGGCCAGCAGCACCCGGGTCCGGGCGCGTTCCGCGACCGGGTCGGGCAGGGGAACGGCGGAGAGCAGCGCCCGGGTGTACGGGTGGCGGGGCCGTTCGAAGACCTCGGTCACCGTGCCCGTCTCGACGGTGCGTCCGAGGTACATCACGCCGACCCGGTCGGCGAGGTGGCGGACGACCGAGAGGTCGTGCGAGACGAAGAGGTAGGCGAGGCCGAGTTCGGCCTTCAGCTGCTGCAGGAGGTTGAGGACGCCCGCCTGGACGGAGACGTCGAGGGCGGACACCGGTTCGTCCAGCACGAGCAGTTCGGGCCGGACGGCGAGCGCCCGGGCGATGGAGATCCGCTGCCGCTGGCCGCCGGAGAACTGGTGCGGGTAGCGGTCGGCGTGCTCCGGGTCCAGACCGACCTGGCGCAGGAGTTCGGGGATGCGCCGGGCGATCCGCTCACGCGGGGCGTGCTGCGCGCGGAGCGGTTCGGCGATGACGTCGCCGATCGGCATCCGCGGGTCGAGACCGGCCACCGGGTCCTGGAAGACGATCTGCAGCCGGGCGCGCAGCCGGTGCCGGGC
The DNA here is from genome assembly GCF_045862635.1 of Kitasatospora sp. NE20-6. Lineage (NCBI taxonomy): Bacteria > Bacillati > Actinomycetota > Actinomycetes > Kitasatosporales > Streptomycetaceae > Kitasatospora > Kitasatospora sp. NE20-6. The sequence continues at coordinate 36,294 of NZ_BPRL01000037.1, read as the reverse complement.
GGCGCGGTCGAGCGCGGCGGTGTCGTGGCCGAGGAGTTCGATCCGGCCCCCCTCGGGGCGGGCCAGGCGCAGGATCTCGTAGAGGGTGGTGGACTTGCCGGAGCCGGACTCGCCGACGAGGCCGAGGGTCTCGCCGCGCCGGATGTCGAGGTCGACGCCGTCGACCGCGTACACCTCGCCGACCGTGCGTTTGAAGACGACGCCCCTGAGCCGGGGGAAGGTCTTCGTCAGGCCGCTGACGGCGAGCACCTGTTCGCGCTCGGCGCGCGGTACGGCCGGGCCGGGGGCGGGTGGTCCGGGCACCGGGTAGACGTCGCCGGGGGCCGGGGCGCGTACGGCCAGTTCCTCGGCACGGACGCAGGCGGCCGCGTGGTCGGCGGTGCCGGCCGTTCCGGCGAGCGGGGGTTCGGCGGTGCGGCAGCGGTCCTCGACGAGCGGGCAGCGCGGGGCGAACGGGCAGCCCGGCCCGCTCTCGCCGGGGGCGGGCGGTCGGCCGGGGATCGGCACGAGCGGTCCGCCGCGGCCGTCCGGCCGGGGTACGGCGCCGATCAGGCCGAGGGTGTAGGGGTGCCGCGGGTTCGCGAACAGGGCGTCCACGGGCGCGGTCTCGACGACCCGCCCGGCGTACATGACGACGACCCGGTCGGCCATGCCGGCGATGACGCCGAGGTCGTGGCTGACGAGCACGAGGGCGGCGCCGGTCTCGCGGCGGGCGGTGCGCAGCACGTCGAGCACCTGCGCCTGGATGGTGACGTCGAGGGCGGTGGTGGGTTCGTCGGCGAGGAGGATGTCGGGGCCGTTGGCGACGGCCATCGCGATCATGGCGCGCTGCCGCATGCCGCCGGAGAACTCGTGCGGGAAGCTGTCGAGGGCCTTGCCGGGCTCGGGGATGCCGACGAGGTCGAGGAGGTCGGCGGCGCGGCGGCGGGCGGTGGCCCGGTCGACGGGCTGGTGGATGCGGACGGCCTCGGCGATCTGGTCGCCGATCCGGTGCACGGGGGTGAACGCGGAGAGCGGGTCCTGGAAGACCATGGCGACCTTGCGGCCGCGGATCCGGGCGAGTTCCCGGTTGGGCAGCCCGAGGAGTTCGCGGCCCTCCAGGCGGACGGAGCCGCCGACGCGGGCGGTGCCGGGCAGCAGGCCGAGCACGGCGAGGGCGGTGACGGACTTGCCGGAGCCGGACTCGCCGACGATGCCGAGCGTCTCGCCGCGGCGCAGCTGCAGGTCGACGCCGCGGACGGCGGGCAGGGGGCCGAAGTCGACCGTGAGGTCCTGGACGTCGAGCAGGGCGGGGGTCACGGGGTGCTCCGGCGCGGTCGGCGGGACGAGGGGCGGGCGGCCCGGAGGCGTCGGGCGGGGCGGGCGGCGTCGGCGGTGGGGTCGAGGGCGTCGCGCAGCCCGTCGCCGACGAGGTTGACGGCGAGGACGAACAGCACGAGCAGGGCCGCGGCGAAGTAGAACAGCCAGGGGAAGACGGGCGCGTCGCCGGTGCCGGCGGCGAGCAGGGTGCCGAGGGAGACGTCCGGGGCGCGGACGCCGAAGCCGAAGTAGGAGAGCGCGGCCTCGCTCATGACCGCGCCGCCGACGGTGATGGTGGCGTCGATGATGAGGAAGGAGGAGACGTTCGGCAGGATGTGCCGCAGGATGATGCGGAACGGCCGGACGCCCATGAACTCGGCGGCCCGGACGAACTCGCGTTCCCGGAGGGACAGCGTCATCGAGCGGATCACCCGGGCGGTGATCATCCAGTTGAACAGCGCGAGCAGCAGGACGAACGCGAGCCAGCCGGTGCCGCGGAGCCGGGGCGAGACGATCGCGATGACGAGGAAGCCGGGGAAGATCAGCATGAGGTCGACCAGGAACATCAGCACCCGGTCCGTCCAGCCGCCGAAGTAGCCGGCGCAGGCGCCGGCGAGGGAGGCCAGCACGGTGGAGAGCAGTGCCACCAGCAGGCCGATGACCAGCGACTTCTGCAGCCCGCGGACGGTCTGCGCGAAGACGTCCTGGCCGATGCCGTTGGTGCCGAACCAGTGGTCGGCGGAGGGGGGCTGCCGGATCGCCGCGTAGTTGGGCGTGGCGTAGTCCCACGGGGTCAGGTGGGGGCCGAGGAAGGCCAGCAGGAAGAGCAGCAGCAGGATCGCGGCGCCGGTGAGCACCCCGCGGGCGGCGGCGAGGCGGCCCAGGACGAGCCGCAGCCGGCCGGCGGGGGCGGTGCCGTCGACCGGGGCGGGAGCGGCGCCGGGGAGCACGGTGGTGGTCATCAGTACCTCACCCGGGGGTCGAGCGCGGCGTTGAGCGCGTCGGCGAGGAAGCCGGCGCCCAGGACGACGACGGCGGCGAAGAGGTTGACGGCGACGACGGCGTTGATGTCCTGCTCGTTGACGGCCTGGATGAACCACTCCCCCATGCCGTGCCAGCCGAAGATGGTCTCGGTGAAGGCGGCGCCGGTGAAGATGCCGAGGAAGCTGTACGCGAACATCGTCGACATCGGGATGACCGCCGTCCGCAGGCCGTGCCGGACGAGGGCGCGGCCGCGGGTGAGGCCCTTGGCCTCCGCGGTGCGCAGGAAGTCGGATCCCAGCACGTCGAGCATGGTGGAGCGCTGGTAGCGGCTGTAGGTGGCGAGGCCGCCGAGCGCCAGCGAGAGGGTGGGCAGCAGCAGGTGGAGGGCCCAGTCGCCGAGGTGGGTGACGGGGCCGCCGGCGAGGTTCGGCGTCTCGTAGCCGGTGAACGGGACGACCTCGTGACCGGCCGCGTCCTTGGCGGCGATCGCGCCGTTCTTGAGGAACAGGGCGACGAGGAAGACCGGGGTGGAGAGCAGCACGAAGGAGAAGACCGTCAGCGCCCGGTCGGAGAACCGGTACTGCCGGACGGCGCTCCAGGCGCCGCCCGCGACGCCGAGCACCATGCCGAGCAGGCTGCCGACGAGCAGCAGCCGCAGCGAGACGCCGATGCGGCGGCCGAACTCCTCGTTGACGGAGGTGTTGTGGATGGTGCGGCCGAGGTCGGCGTGGAGCAGCAGCCCGTCGGCCCAGGTGGCGAAGCGCCGCACGACCGGGGTGCGGTCGTTGATGTTGAGCGCGGTGAGCTGCCGGTCGACGGCGGCGGCGGACGGGCGGGGCTGCTTGGCCTCGAAGTAGGCCCGCGGGCCGAGTGCGGCGCAGGAGAGCGCGTAGGCGAGGAAGACCGCGGCGGCCAGGAGGACGGCGTAGTAGCCCAGTCGCTTCGCCAGATAGCGGGTCACAGGGCACCGCCCGGGCGGTTCGTGCACCTGGTGGACATGGTCGTTCGCCTTCGCTCAAGGGGTGTTTGCAGCAGGTTCGCGCACGGTCCGGCGGCACGGTGGGGTCGTCCGTGCCGGGTCGCGGTGCGAGGCGGTTCGTCCGGGGTCGGCGAACACGCAGGTCACAGTCGATCAGACGGATACGGACGGGATGTTGCGGCCGCATTTCGTCCTGTTTCGTTTCGATCAGTTCTGAACATCGCCCCCTGGTCGCCGACCTGATCCGCTGTTACGTTCTGCCCGTCGGCACCGACTTGGCTGCCCACGTTCAAGTGCCGCCACACCTGGCGGCCGTCCGCTCTTCGAGACCCCCGAGGAACTCCCGATGGACGCAACGCTCGCCACCCGCAGAGTCGGCCGCACCGCGGCCGCCGCCGTCGCGGTGGTCCTGGCCGCCACCGCCTGCTCCGGCACCTCCGGCGGCACGGCGGACGACGTGGCGAAGACCGTCACACCCACCCGGGACGCCGAGGACAACAACCCGCAGCCCCTGGACCGGATCAAGGACGGCGGCGAGCTGCGCGAGCCGCTCCAGCAGTGGATCACCCAGTGGAACCCGTACCAGGTCGACGGCACCTACGGCGACGCCGTCGAGATCATGGGCTACGTCGAGGCGAAGCTCTTCCGCTCCGACGCCAAGGGCGTCTACCAGGCGGTGCCCGAGTACCTGGAGTCCGCGAAGGTCACCTCGACCTCCCCGCAGGTCGTGACCTACCGGCTCAACCCCAAGGCGAAGTGGTCGGACGGCAAGGCCCTCGGCTACCAGGACTTCAAGGCCGTCTGGCAGGCCTCCAACGGCAAGGACCCGGCCTACAACCTCTCCGACTCCTCCGGCTACGAGCAGATCTCCGCCGTCGAGCAGGGCGCCGACCCCACCGAGGTCAGGGTGACGTTCACCGAGCCGTACGCCGACTGGCAGAGCCTCTTCAACCCGCTGCTCCCGGCAGCGGGCATCGCCACCCCGCAGGCCTTCAACGAGGGGTGGATCGAGAAGGTCCCGATCGTCGGCGGCCCGTTCACGATCGGCACCGCGGACAAGACCGCCCAGACCATCACCCTGGTGCCGAACCCCGCCTGGTGGGGGCCGAAGCCCAAGCTCGACCGGATCACCTACCGGGTGCTGGACTCCGCCGCCATCACCCAGGCGTTCCTCAACAACGAGGTCGACTACGCCTCCGCCGGCACCGCCACCGCCTACGGGCAGCTGAAGGACTCCAAGGACGCCGCGATCCGCACCGGCACCCCCTGGGACGAGGTGCACATCTCCTTCGGCGGCAACGGCGCCCTCGCCGACCGGACGGTCCGCCAGGCACTCGGCAAGGCCCTCGACCGGGCCTCGCTCATCAAGATCGTCAACCAGGGCGTGCCCGTCGAGTTCAAGCCCCTCGACAACCACCTCTTCATGACCAACCAGAACGGCTACCGGGCCAACGCCGGCGACTGGGTCACCTACGACCCGTCCGCCGCCAAGCAGTTGCTCGACACCGCCGGCTGGAAGGACACCGGCGGCACCCGCAGCAAGGACGGCACGCCCCTGGAGCTCCACTACGTGATGAGCGACGGCTCCACCCAGGCCCAGGCCGACCTCGCCGCCGCCGTCCGGAGCATGCTGCAGCAGGTCGGCGTGAAGCTCACCGTCGACCGGGTGCCGAGCAAGGAGTACTTCTCCAAGTACATCAACGAGGGCCGCTTCGACCTCGCGAGCTGGCGCAACACCGGCTCCTTCCCCCTCTCGAAGACCGTGCCCATCTACCGCGCGCCCCAGGGCGACAACGTCTTCGGCAACTACTCCAAGCTCAGCACGCCCGAGATCGACACCCTGCTGCGCAAGGCCGCCGCCACCCTCGACCCCGCCGCGGCCGCCGAGCTCTACAACCAGGCCGACGTGAAGATCTGGGAACTCGCCCACACCGTCGAGCTCTACCAGCGCCCCAGCATCGTCGCCGTCCGCAGGGGCCTCGCCAACTTCGGCGCGGGCAGCCTCGCGGACACCGTCATCACCTCGGTCGGCTGGGAGAAGTAGGCCGGGCGGTACCGGCACGGCCGGGCGGTTACCGGCACGGCCGGGCGGTACAACTCCGCTGCACGCGAAGGCCGGTGACCGCGGGGCCGGGCCGGGAGCGCCGGGGTGGGGATTGTGCGGACACCGGTCCGGGGATAGCGTGCACACAGGTGGTGCGCCCCGGGCCGGTGTCCGGCCTGCGCACCGGCAACCCCCGCGCGGCGGGACGCACCGGGTGACGAGGTGGAGGTGACGGACGTGCAGCGAGCAGCCGGACCGTCCACGGACGGCACCCGCACGCCCCTCCACGGCGCGACCGGCGCGTACGCGCGGCGCCACATCGACCTGCAGCGCGTCGCCAGCGCCCTCTGTCCGCGCTGAGGCAGCGCCTCCGCGCGGCATCACGGTCCCTTCCGCCCCGGCACCGCCCTGCCCGGGCATCCGCACCCCCGCCGACGCCGCAGTGCGCGCCGCCCCACCCGCCGCCGATCCCTCCGGCACGCCCCGCCGCACCTCCGCGCGGGCAGGGCTGCCACTCCGACAGGAAGCGACAGGCCCATGTCCCCCTCGCGCACGCCCCTCCACCTGGCCGTCGCCCTCGACGGCGCCGGCTGGCACCCCGCGGCCTGGCGGGAGCCGGACGCCCGCCCGTCCGACCTGCTCACGGCCGGCTACTGGGCCGGCCTGGTCACCGAGGCCGAGCGGGGCCTGCTGGACTTCGTCACCCTGGAGGACGCGCTCGCCCTGCAGTCGTCCGACCCCGCCGGACCGGACGGGCGCACCGACCAGGTGCGGGGGCGGCTGGACGCCGTGCTGGTCGCCGCCCGGGTGGCCCCGCTGACCCGGCACATCGGCCTGGTGCCGACCGCGGTCGTCACGCACACCGAGCCGTTCCACCTCTCGAAGGCCGTCGCCACCCTCGACCACGTGAGCGGCGGCCGGGCCGGGGTGCGGGTGAAGGTGTCGGCCCGTGCCGACGAGACGGCGCACTTCGGCCGCCGCCCGGCGCCCGGCCTCCGCTTCGACGACCTGGGCGACCCCGCCGTGCATGCCCTGGTCACCGACCTGTTCGACGAGGCCGGCGACTACGTCGAGGTGCTGCGGCGGCTCTGGGACAGCTGGGAGGACGACGCGGAGATCCGGGACGTCGCCACCGGCCGGTTCGTCGACCGCGACAAGCTGCACCACATCGACTTCGAGGGCGCCCGGTTCAGCGTCAAGGGCCCGTCGATCACGCCGCGGCCGCCGCAGGGCCAGCCGCTCGTCACCGCCCTCGCGCACGACACGGTGCCGTACCGGCTGGTCGCCCGCTCGGCCGACCTCGGCTTCGTCACCCCCCACGACGCCGCCGGGGCGCGCGCGCAGGTCGCCGCGGTCCGGGAGGAGCAGGCCGCCGCGGGCCGCACCGGCGACACCGTGCACGTCTTCGGCGACCTCGTGGTGTTCCTCGACGACACCGCGCAGGCCGCCGCCGACCGCAGGGCCCGCCTGGACGAGCGGGCCGGCGCCGCGTACACGAGCGACGCGCACGTCTTCACCGGCACGCCCGCCGGCCTGGCCGACCTGCTGCAGGACTGGCAGCGGGCCGGGCTGACCGGCTTCCGGCTGCGGCCCGCCGCACTGCCGCACGACCTGGAGCGGATCACCCGCGGCCTCGTCCCGGAGCTGCAGCGCCGCGGCGTGTTCCGCACCTCGTACGAGGCCGGCACCCTGCGGGGACTGCTCGGCCTGCCCCGCCCGGCGAACCGGTACGCCACCGCCGCCGGGGCCGCAGCCGGAACCGTCTGACCATCCGCCGAGAGACCGTGGGGACGCCGCCGCATGAGCAAGCCCGTCAAGCAGATCCATCTCGCCGCGCACTTCCCGGGCGTGAACAACACCACCGTCTGGAGCGATCCCGCCTCCGGCAGCCAGATCGCCTTCGACTCCTTCGTGCACATGGCGCGGACCGCCGAACGCGCCCGGTTCGACTTCCTCTTCCTCGCCGAGGGGCTGCGCCTGCGTGAGCAGAACGGCGCGATCTACGACCTTGACGTCGTCGGCCGCCCCGACACCCTCACCGTGCTGGCCGCCCTCGCGGCCGTCACGGACCGGCTCGGGCTGGCCGGCACGATCAACTCCACCTTCAACGAACCGTACGAGGTGGCACGGCAGTTCGCCTCCCTCGACCACCTGTCGGCGGGCCGGGCCGCCTGGAACGTCGTCACCTCCTGGGACGAGTTCACCGGGGAGAACTTCCGGCGGGGCGGCTTCCTCGCCGAGAAGGACCGCTACCTGCGGGCCCGGCAGTTCCTCACCGCGGCCTGGGAGCTGTTCGACTCCTGGCGGGGCGACGAGATCGCCGCGGACAAGGAGGCCGGGGTGTTCCTCCGGGACGCCGACGCCGGACGGTTCGACCACCACGTCGGCGAGTTCGGCATCAGCGGCCGCTTCGACGTGCCGCGCAGCCCGCAGGGCCGGCCGGTGATCTTCCAGGCCGGCGACTCCGAGGAGGGCCGGGAGTTCGCCGCGTCCTCCGCGGACGCCATCTTCACCGGCCACGGCACCCCGGAGGCCGGCCGGGCGTTCTACGCGGACGTCAAGGGACGGCTGGCCCGGTACGGCCGCTCCCCCGACAGCCTGAAGGTCCTGCCCGCCGCCACCTTCGTCCTCGGCGACACCGACGCCGAGGCGCGGGAGAAGGCCGCGGTGATCCGGCGTCAGCAGGTCAGCGGGCAGACGGCCGTCCGGCTCCTCGAACAGCTGTGGAACCGCGACCTCAGCTCGTACGACCCCGACGGTCCGCTCCCGGCCGACGACCCGCTCGTCGGTGAGCACACCGTCGCCCGCGGCCGCGCGAGCGTGCGCATGCACCGCGACCCGGTGGCCGTCGCCCGGCAGTGGCGGGAGCTCGCCGAGGCCAAGGGCCTGTCCATCCGCGAGCTCGTCATCGAGGTGACCGGGCGCCAGTCGTTCGTCGGCACCCCCGCGCAGGTCGCCGCCGCGATCGACGAGTCCGTGCAGACCGACGCGAGCGACGGCTTCATCCTCGTGCCGCACCTGACGCCCGGCGGGCTCGACGAGTTCGCCGACACCGTCGTGCCGCTGCTGCAGGAGCGCGGCGTGTTCCGCACCGAGTACGAGGGCACCACGCTCCGCGACCACCTCGGGCTGGACGCGCCCGGCACGGCGGCGGGGGCGGGAGTGGCACCGTGAAGTTCATCGCCATCACCCTGATCGTGCACGCCCCCGACCCGGTCACCGGCGTCCGGCCGTCGACCCGCGACCGCTTCCGCGAGGTCGTCGGCAACGCGCTCCTCGCCGAGGAGCTCGGCTTCGACGGCTTCGGGGTCGGCGAACGCCACGAACGCCCCTTCATCTCCTCCTCACCGCCGGTGGTGCTCAGCCACATCGCCGCCCTCACCCGGCGCATCCGCCTCTTCACCGCGGTCACCACCCTCAGCCTGCTCGACCCGGTGCGCGCCTACGAGGACTACGCCACGCTCGACCACCTGTCGGACGGCCGGCTGGAGCTGATCATCGGCAAGGGCAACGGCACCGCGCAGCGCGACCTGTTCCACGTCACCCCCGAGGACCAGTGGGACCGCAACGCCGAGTCGTACGAGCTGTTCCGCCGGATCTGGCGGAACGACCGCGTCACGGCCACCCCGAGGTTCCGGCCCGCGCTGACCGGGGCCGAGGTGTGGCCGCGCCCGCTGCAGCAGCCCGTCCGGGTCTGGCACGGCAGTGCCACCAGCCGCGCGTCGGTCGACCTCGCGGCGCGGTACGGCGACCCGCTGTTCTCCGCCAACGTCACCCACGGCATCGGCCCGTACGCCGCGCTCGTGCGCCACTACCGGGAGCGGTGGGAGCAGCACGGGCACGACCCCGCCCTGGCCACGGTCGGTGCGGGCACCGCGGGCTACTACGCCGCCCCGACCTCGCAGCAGGCGCTCGCCGTCTACCGGCCGGTCTTCGAGGGGCAGCTCGCCCTCCAGCACCGGATGGGCCTGGAACCGGTGTTCACCACCCTGGAGGACTTCGTGGAGCGCAGCTCCGCGCTGATCGGCAGCCCGCAGCAGGTGATCGACAAGGTGCACCGCTACCACGAGCAGCTCGGGCACAGCGTGCTGCACCTGCACGCGGACGCCGGGGGGCTCACCGAGACCCGGCACCGCGACAGCCTCGAACTCTTCCAGTCGGCGATCGCCCCCGCCCTGCGGCACGGGATCCCCGACCCGCCGTGGGGCTGGGGCAGCCCGGCGGTGCCCGTACCGGCCGCCGAGCCGGCCGCCGCACCGTGAGCGCCCGCCGCGCCGGAGCGTGACCCGGATCCTGCCCCGGACCGTCACTCCCGGCGTGCACCCTGGTGCCATGAACACGAACACGGACAGCCCGCCCGCCGGCCCGGAAGGCCCGCTCGCCGGGCGGATCGCCCTCGTCGCCGGGGCCACCCGCGGCGCCGGACGGGCCCTCGCCGTCGAGCTCGGCCGCTCCGGCGCCACGGTCTACGTCACCGGTCGCACCACGCGCGACCGGGTCAGCGAGGTCGGCCGGGCCACGGAGACCGTCGAGGAGACCGCGGAGCTGGTCACGGCGGCCGGGGGCACCGGTGTCGCGGTGCCCACCGACCACCTGGACGAGGACCAGGTGCGGGCCCTCGTCGGGCGGATCGACCGCGAGCAGGGGCGGCTCGACATCCTCGTCAACGACCTCTGGGGCGGCGAGCACCTGCTCGCCGGCTCCGTCTTCGGCAAGAAGAGCTGGGAGACGCCGCTCGCCGACGGCCTGCGCATCCTGGAGCTCGGGGTGCGGTCGCACGTGATCACCGCGGCGCTCGCCCTCCCGCTGCTGATCCGCTCGGACGGCCCGCTGCACGTGGAGGTCACCGACGGCACGGCGGTCTCCAACCGGCGGTACCGCGAGAACCTCTACTACGACCTCGCCAAGAACGCGCCGATCCGGATGGCCTTCGGCCTGGGCCAGGAGCTGGCGGAGTACGGCGGCACGGCGGTCGCCGTCTCCCCGGGGTGGCTGCGGTCGGAGCAGATGCTCGCCGCGTTCGGCGTGACCGAGGACAACTGGCGCGACGCCGTCGCCCGGGAGCCGGACTTCGCCATCGCCGAGTCGCCCGCCTACCTCGCCCGCGCGGTCGCCGCGCTCGCCGCCGACCCCGGGCGGGCCGCCCGCTGGAACGGCAGGTCCACCTCCAGCGGGGAGCTCGCCCGGGTCTACGGCGTACGGGACGTGGACGGCAGCCGCCCTGACGCCTGGGCGTACCTGGAGGACGTCAGGTACGGCGGGAAGGACCGCCCGGCGGACGACTACCGCTGACGCCGCGCGGCGACCGGCCGGCGCGCGGCCTGCGCACGGTCAGGCCGCGCCGATCCGCAGGGTGTGCGCGAGCGCGGCGACGGGGTCCGCCGGCCTCGCCGGGTCGGCGCAGCGTCCGGCCGCACGCCGGAAGGACGCGAGCCGCTCCGGGCCGAGGTTCCCCTGGAACGCGGGGAGGCGGTGCAGCCGCCGGACGTACGCCCGCAGCCGGTCGTAGCCGTCCAGGAGGCCCGCCGCGCCGGTGTCCGGGCGGGGCCCGAGCCCGCCGCCCAGCCGGACGAGGGCCACCCACAGGTCCACGTCGGCGGCGGTCGGCCGGCCGCCGAGGGCGTAGGGTGCCGCGTCGAGCCGGCCGTCGAGCAGGGCCAGCGCCCGGTGCTGCGCCTCCGGCGGGGCGTCGCCGGACAGGGCCTCGTCGAGGAGGGCGCGGAGGGCGTCGATGTCGTCGGCCAGGGCGGCCGGGCGCAGGTCGGGGAGGTCGTCCCGGGCCGGGTCGGCCAGGTGCTCGGCGAGGTCGCGGAGGATGTCGGGGGTGTGGTTGCTGACGACGCGTCCGCTCCACCGGTCGCAGAGCGCGGGCACGGTGAGCGGGCCGTCGTAGTGGTGCAGGGTCGCCTCGTAGGCCAGGCGCAGCGGTCCGTCGGCGGCGGGGGCGCCGGTGCCGGTGTCGGTGCCGGTGTCGGTGTCGGTGTCGGTGTCGGTGCCGGTGTCGGTGCCGGTGCGGGGGGTGAGGACGGTGGTGGTGACCGCTGCCCCGAGGTCGAGCAGGTCGAGGGTGATGGCGACGCGCAGGGAGTCCGGACAGTCCGGACAGAGGTACACCTGGTACCGGTGCGGGGCGGGGTAGAAGCCCCCGGCGCGCTGGACGCCGATGCGGCTGCGGAAGGCGGGGTCGGTGGCCGCGGCCCGCAGCGCGGACGGGACGGGCTGCGGCAGGCACGGCACCGACGGGGCGGGGGCGGGCAGGTTCGACTCGGGCATGGCTCTCCCTGGGAGTGGTGGAACCACGGCGGCCCGTTCCGGCACGGAGGCAGGCGGGAGGACACCCGTCGGCCCCCGGCCGCACCGGCTCCGTGGCCCGGTGCGGGCGGACGCGCGATGGCCGGGATCAGGCGGCCGGGCCGCGGGCGCTGCAGACGCGCAGCAGGTCGATGTGCAGGCGCCTGGTGAGGACGCAGGGCCGGTGCCCGGCGGCGCGGCGCAGCGGCAGGCGGGTGTTCTCCCGCTGCCTGTCGCTGCTGGCCATGTCCACCGGTCCGATCGTCGGGGCCCGCCGGACGCGGGGCCGCGCTTGCCCCGCCGCGTCGGCGGAGCCCGGTCGTCACCCGGGGCACCCCGTCGCGGTGGAAGGGTTGCCCGTCAGCGGGCCGGGGCCGATGACCCGCCCGGGCAGGAGTCCTGCACGGTGGGGCGCTGACTGTCGTGACCGTCCCCAGCAGTGTGGTGGAGCACTGCTGGGCCGTCAAGAACACTGGCCGGTAGGCCCGTACGGGTCCGGCGCCGCGCTGCCGGGGCCGTGCCCGTCCGCTGCGCGACGACGGCCGGCCCGGACGCGGGACGGGCCGCGACCGGGCCGTCAGGAGGTCAGTTCGCCGATCAGGGCGGCCACCTGCTCCGTCTCGATCAGGAACCCGTCGTGGCCGTAGGGGGACTCGATCACCCGGGTCGTGTCCGCCCCGGGGAGGCCGGCGGCGAGTTCCCGCTGCTGGTCCAGCGGGTACAGCCGGTCGGAGTCGACCCCTGCCACCAGCGTCCTGGCCGTGGCCCGGCGCAGGGCGGCCCTCGTCCCGCCCCGGCCGCGGCCGATGTCGTGGCTGTTCATGGCCTCGGTCAGCACGACGTAGCTGGCGGCGTCGAACCTGCGCGCCAACTTGGCCGCGTGGTGGTCGAGGTACGACTCCACCTGGTACCGGCCGCCGCGCCACGGGTCCTCGTCCCCCTGTGCCGTCCGGCCGAAGCGGCTGCGCAGCTCGGGCTCGGCCCGGTAGGTCACCTGGGCGAGGCGGCGTGCCAGGCCCAGCCCGGCGTGCGGCCCGCGGCCGGGCCCGCGGTCGTGGTAGTCGCCGCCGGTCCAGTGCGGGTCGGAGCGGACGGCCCGCAGCTGGATGCCCGCCCAGGCGATCTGCTCGGCGCTCGCCGCCGCGGGGCAGGCGAGGAGGAGCAGTGCCCGTGTGCGGTCCGGACGGGAGACGGCCCACTCCAGGGCGCGCATGCCCCCCATGGAGCCGCCGATCACCAGGGCCCAGTGGCCGATGCCCAGTTCGTCGGCCAGCCCGGCTTCCAGCCGCACCTGGTCGCGCTGGGTCAGGAACGGGAAGGAGCCGCCCCAGCGGCGGCCGTCCGGCCGCCGGGAGGAGGGACCGGTGCTGCCCTGGCAGCCGCCCAGGACGTTGGGCGCGACCACGAACCAGCGATCGGTGTCCAGGGCCCGCCCCGGGCCGATCAGGCCGTCCCACCAGCCGGGTGTCGGGTGTCCGGGGCCGTTCGGGCCGACGACGTGGCTGTCACCGGTAAGGGCGTGCAGGACGAGCACCGCGTTGGAGGCGTCCGGTGCGAGCCGGCCCCACGTCTCGTACGCGAGCCGCGCGCCCGGCAGTTCCCCGCCGGCTTCGAGGGGCAGTGCCTGCTCCCGTACGTGCCATTGCCTGCGGCCGGGCGGGTCGCCCTCCTGCCAGGCCCCGGTGGCCGGCGGGAGGGGGACCGTGGCCGGCGGTGCGGCGGTCAGGAGGCGCCCTTCGCGGCGCGGAAGCCCGTCTCCAGGTCCGCCTTGAGGTCGGCGATGTGCTCCAGGCCGACCGACAGGCGGACGAGGCCCGGGGAGACGCCGGTGGCGGCCAGCTGTTCCGCGTCGAGCTGGCTGTGGGTGGTGGACGCCGGGTGGATGATCAGGCTCCGGACGTCGCCGATGTTCGCGAGGTGGCTGAACAGTTCGACCCCGTCGACGAAACGCCGGCCCGCCTCGACCCCGTCGCGGAGCTCGAACGCGAGCACCGCCCCCGCCCCGCGCGGCAGGTAGCGCCGGCCGGCCTCGTACCACCGGTTCGACGGCAGGCCGGGGTAGTGGACGGCGGCGACCTCGTCCCGCTGCTCCAGCCACTCCGCAAGTTCCCGGGCGTTGGCCGAGTGCCGGTCGATGCGCAGCGACAGCGTCTCCACGCCCTGCAGCAGCAGGAAGGCGGAGTGCGGGGCGAGGGCCGGGCCCAGGTCGCGCAGCAGTTGCACGCGCAGCTTGGCCGCGAAGGCGCCCGGGCCGAGGGCCGGCCAGTAGCGGAGGCCGTGGTAGCTCGGGTCGGGCTCGTCGAAGTCGGGGAACCGCTCGGCGTGGGCCCCGAAGTCGAAGGTGCCGCCGTCGACCACCACCCCGGCGACCGTGGTGCCGTGCCCCCCGAGGAACTTCGTCGCCGAGTGGACGACGACGTCGGCACCGTGCTCGATCGGCCGGAGCAGGTACGGGGTGGGCACGGTGTTGTCGACGATGAGCGGCACGCCGGCGGCGTGGGCCACGTCGGCGACGGCGCGGACGTCCAGGACGTTGCCGCGGGGGTTGCCCAGGGTCTCGGCGAACAGCGCCTTGGTCTGCGGCCGGATCGCCGCACGCCAGGCGTCGAGGTCGTCCGGGTCGTCGACGAAGGACACCTCGATGCCGAACTTCGGCAGGGTGTGCCGGAAGAGGTTGTAGGTGCCGCCGTACAGCGAGGCGCTGGAGACGATGTGGTCGCCGGCGCGGGCGACCGTCAGGATCGCGAGCGTCTCCGCGGCCTGCCCCGAGGCCAGCGCGACGGCGGCGACCCCGCCCTCCAGCGCCGCGACGCGCTGTTCGAAGACGTCCTGGGTGGGGTTGTGGATGCGGGTGTAGATGTTGCCCGGCTCGGCCAGCGAGAAGAGGTCGGCGGCGTGCTGGGTGTCGCGGAAGACGAACGAGGTGGTCTGGTAGATCGGCACGGCGCGGGCACCGGTCGTCGGGTCCGGGACGGCGCCCGCGTGGATCTGCTTGGTCTCGAACGACCAGGCCGGGGTTCCGGCCCCCGGGTCGTGCTCGGGGGTGTGGCCTGCGGTGACGGAGTCGAGCGGCTGGCTCATGGTTCTCCCTGGGAGCGGGGGTGAACGCCTGGCGCCGGAGGACAGGGGTGCCGTACGGCGTGCCGGGGGCACGGCGGGCGGGTTGCGCGGTCCGGCGCGGGCGGGAGACGGCGGCGGGGCGGCGCGCGACGGCGGGGGACGGCCTGCGGGGCCGGCCCGGTGTCATGGCACCGGGCGCACGGCTTCGGCTCGTCCGGAGGGCGGCGTCAGCGCGCCGCGGAACACGCCGTGCTGGTGACGCGCACGTAGTCCACGTGTCGGCGGGTCACGAGAACGGTCATGGGGCCAGGTAACCACAGTCGCGCGCCGGAGTACCAGCACCGTTCCGGAATGTCACCGCTCCGGGTCCGGCCCGGGGAGGGCGGTGTGCCGGTCCGTCAGTCCCGGCGGGGCCGGCGGCGGCGGGCGGTGCCGTAGGCGCGCAGGAAGGTGTCCACGCCGGTGCGGACGGCGGCGTCGAGGTCGGCGCGGTCGACCGGGCGCGTGCCGAGCGCGGACAGGCCCGGGAGGTTGCCGGAGACCAGGGCCATGAACTGGGTGGCCGCCACCGCGGGGTCGTCGAGGTCGAGGTGGCCGCGGTTGGCCAGGCCGGCGAGCCGGCCGCAGAGGACGTCCAGCACCGGCCGGGAGCCCCGGGCCACCACCTGGTCGTAGAGGTCGGGCAGCCGGGCCGCCTCGGCGTAGAGCAGTCGCTGCAGGCCCCAGCCCTCGTCGCCGAGTTGGCACTCGACGACCCGGTGGGCGACCCGCTCCAGCTCGGCCGCGAGGTCCTGGCCGTCGTCGGGGAGGCTCGCGAGGGCGGCGACGATGCGGGTGGAGGTGCGCTCGGCGCCGTCCCGCATCACGACGCGGAACAGGTTCTCCTTGTCCCCGAAGTGGTTGTAGACCGTGGGTTTGGCCACGCCTGCCGCCGCCGCGATGGCGTCGATGCCGGCCTGTGCGTAGCCCTCGCGGGTGAACACCTTGACGGCGGCTTCGAGGATGGCGCTGCGCTTGTCGATCCGGCCCCGTCCGGCAGTCGGCCGTTCACTTTCGGTCACATCCCCACGGTAGCGCACAGGTTGCTGATACAACTCATCTGAACCAGTGAGTTCACTTTGCAGCCGTGGATCGCACGGCGGCCCCGACCGGAAGAAGGTCCGGACCCATGCAGGACATCTCCCCCCGGCTCGACCCGGAACTGCTGGACGGCTACCTCTCCCCCGTCCCCGGCATGGCCGGACTGCGGCCCGGCGCGGCCGCGCCCCGGCGGGAGGATCTGGTGGTGCACGACCCCCAGGACCCGGACGCCCCACCGGTGCCCGTACGGATCTACCGGCCCTCCGCCCCCGGCCCGGACCGGCCCGCAGTGCTGTTCGTGCACGGCGGCGGCTTCACCGCGGGCGAGCGCCTGGAGTGGTTCGATCCGCTGTGCGACCTGTACGCCGAGGGCGCGGGGGCGGTGGTGGTCTCGGTCGGCTACCGGCTCGCACCCCTGCACCCCTACCCCGCCGCACAGCAGGACTGCCGGACGGCGCTGCGCTGGCTGCGGGTCCACGGCGGCCGGGCGGGGGCGGACGGCACCCGGGTCGCGGTGGCGGGCAGCAGTTCGGGGGCGGCGGTCGCGGCCGGGCTGGTACTGGCGCTGCGCGACACCGGCGACCCGCTGCCGCGCCTGCTGCTGCTGCACGCCCCCGTCCTGGACGACCGGCACTCGACGCCGTCCAGCCGGCTCGTCCTGGACCCCCGCACCTGGAACCGGCAGTCCTCGCTGGCCGGCTGGGGCGCCTACCTCGCCCCGCTGCCGCCCGGCCATCCGGAGGTTCCCGCCCACGCCGCGCCGGCCAGGGCGGCCGACCTGGCGGGACTGCCCCCGGTCCACCTCTCGGTCGGGGACCTGGAACTGGCCCGGGACGAGGTGATCGGCTTCGGACTGCGGCTGGCCCGGGCCGGTGTGCCGCTGGAGCTGCACGTGTTCCCCGGGGCGTACCACGGCTTCGACGTCAAGGACCCGCAGGCGTCGGTGAGCCGGCATTCACTGGCCCTGCAGGTCGACGCGCTGCGCCGGGCACTGGGGCCCGCCGGGACGACAGATATTGAACCCACGAGTTCAATCTGATTAACTGTCAAGGTCAGAAGACGGTGGTGCAGACGGCCCACCGCAACCACTGACGGACCGTCGACGCTCCGGTTCCGGAGCCCTGATCCGAGGAGTACGGGTGTCCGCCTGCCGTGGCCTGCCAGGCGTGCGCGTGCTGCTGGCCACCACCCGCCGGGCGATCGACCTCTCCCGTACCGCCGGCGCGCTGTGTCCCCCGCCGCGTCGAGCCGCCTCACCGCACCGCTCTCCCTGACGGGCGGGGTGCGGCGGCCTTCGCGGCGATCCCCGACACGCCACCCGGCGGCCGCGGCCGCCGTCCCCGCGCCCCGGAAAGAGCCTCCACCATGCCCACGCACCACCCCGCCGCCGCGACGACCGCCGCCGACTCCGGAGGGGCCCGCGGCACCGCCCGCCCCCCGCGGTCCGCCCCCGGACCGGGCGCCACGATCATCGCCCTCGCCGCCCTGCTGCCGCTCGCCGCCTGCTCGGGCGGATCCCCGGCGGGCAGCGCCGACGCCGGGGGCCCGCCGGTCACCGGCGGCACCCTCACCCTCGCCGTCCCCTACGGCCCGACCTGCCTCGACCCCCACCAGGGCCAGGCCGACGCGCTCTTCTCCCGGGCACTGCTGGACTCGCTGGTCCGGCAGGACGACAAGGGCGGGGTCCACCCGTGGCTGGCGAAGTCCTGGAAGGTGTCCGAGGACCGGCGGACCTACACCTTCGCCCTGCGCCCAGGGGTCACCTTCAGCGACGGCACGCCCTTCGACGCCGCCGCCGTCAAGGCCAACCTGGACCACGTGGTGGCCCCCGCCACCAAGTCCGCGGGCGCCGCCCAGCTGATCGAGAACTACCGCGAGGCGCGGGTGGTCGACGACCTCACCGTGGCGGTCACCCTCTCCGCCCCCGCCTCCTCCTTCCTCTCCGGCCTGGCCTCGCCCGGCCTGGGCATCGAATCCCCCCGGACACTGACCGGCGACCCCAAGGCGCTCTGCTCGAAGATCGTCGGCACCGGACCGTTCACCAGCGACGGCGGGTTCGTCCCGCAGCAGGGCATCTCCTACCGGCGCCGCGCCGGCTACGCCTGGGCTCCCGAGGGCGCCGCCAACCAGGGCGAGGCCCGCCTCGACGGACTGACCGTGCGCGTCGTGCCCGAGAACTCCTCCCGGCTGGGCGCGCTGACGAGTGGTCAGGCGGACGCCGCCTCGGCGATCGCGCCGGTCGGCGTCGCACGGCTGAAGGGCGACCCCGCGTTCGCCGTGCAGCGTGCGATCGCCCCGGGCGTGCCGTTCAGCTACAACCCGAACACCGAGAAGGGCGCGCTGAAGGACGTCCGGCTGCGCAGGGCGCTGCGCGCCGGGATCGACTGGCCGCTGATCGTCGAGAAGCTCTACTTCGGGGTGTACCCCGCCGCCCGGGGCCCGCTCTCCCCCACCACGCCCGGCTACGCCCCGGCCGCCGCCGACCGGTACGGGTACGACCCGGCGGCGGCCGCCGCGCTGCTCGACGAGGCCGGCTGGACCACCCGCGACGCGGAGAACTACCGCACCAGGGACGGCAGGCGCCTGACCCTGGACTTCCTGTACGTCGGGGACTACTTCGGACCGCACGTCGCCCTGGCCACCCAGATCCAGGCCGCCGCGAAGCAGCTCGGCATCGAACTGCGCAACCACAACCTGGACGCCGGCACCTACGTCGGGCGCGTCCTCGCGGGCGACTACGACCTGCTCAACAGCAGCGCCACCAGCCCCTCGCCGGACGCCCTGCGCCTCGTCTTCGGCAGCGGCCACGTCCCCACGACCAAGATCGACAACAACGCCGCCCGCTACCGCGACCCCGGGGTCGACGCGAAGCTCGCCGAGGCGCTGTCCGCGGGCGACGTGCAGAGGCAGGACGCGCTCTACACCGAGGTGCAGCAGAAGGTCACCGACGACGCCGCGATCCTGCCGCTGTTCACCAACACGTACGTCCTGGGCACCTCGGCCCGGGTCCACGGGGTCGTGTTCGAACAGCAGAGCTTCCCGAACTTCGCCGACGCCTGGCTGTCGAAGTGATCGGCGCCGCCGCCCGCAGGCTGGCCGGCTCCGTCCTGGTGCTGTGGGGCGCCGTGACGGTCACCTTCCTCGCGCTCCACCTCACCTCCGGCGACCCCGTCGACCTGATCACCGGTCTGCGCGCGAGCAGCGACCAGCTGCGCGCCGAGATCGTCCGGGAGTACGGCCTCGACCGCCCCCTGCCGCTGCAGTACCTGACCTACCTGGGCCACATCCTCCAGGGCGACCTCGGCCACTCGTACGTGCTGCACCTGCCGGTGCGCACCGCGATCGGGCAGCAGCTCGGCGCCACCCTGGCGCTCCTCGCCGCCACCGTGGTGACGACCCTCGTGGTCTCCGTGCCCGCAGCCCTGCTCGGGGCAGGCCGCCGGCCGTGGGTGCGCACCCCGGTCTCGCTGCTGGAGGGCCTGGGCGTGGCCGTGCCGGCGTTCTGGCTGGGCACCCTGCTGCTCGGGGTGTTCTCGTTCAGGCTCCGGTGGTTCCCCGCGCTCGGCACCCCGGGCGTCGAGGGCCTGGTGCTGCCCGCGCTCGCCCTGGCGGCCGCACCGGCCGCGGTGATCACCCGGGTGCTCCGCCGGGGGCTGGAGCAGACCCTGGACGAACCCTTCGTCACCACCGCCCGCACGCGCGGCATCGGCGAGGCCGCCGTACGGCTGCGGCACGCCCTGCGGCACGGACTGCTCCCCGTGACGACGCTCGTCGGCTGGCTCACCGGCTCGCTGATCGGCGGGGCGGTGGTGATCGAGTCGGTGTTCTCCCGGCAGGGCCTCGGCACGCTCGCCGTCTCCGCCGTCCGCAGCAAGGACCTGCCGCTGGTCATCGGCGTCGTGCTGGTGGCCGGCCTGGTCTGCACCGTCGTCAACACCGCCGTCGACCTGTCGTACCGCCTGATCGACCCACGGCTGCGCAGCCGGGAAACCTGAGGAGAGACCCATGGCCACCACGACACGCGGGCGCCCCGGCGTCGCCCTGGGGATCGCCGCCTGCACCGTGCTGCTCCTCGCGGTGCTCGCCCCGGGCGTGTTCACCGGCACCGGGCCGGATGCGGCCGACCCGGTGAACACCCTGCTGCCGCCCGGCGCCGGTCACTGGCTGGGCACCGACGAGAACGGCCGCGACATCTACGCCCGCGTGGTGCACGGCGCCCGGCCGTCCCTGCTGATCGGCGTCTCCGCCTCCGTCCTGGCGCTCGCCGCCGGCACGGTGACCGGCGTGTTCGCCGCCCAGGGCGGCCGGGCCGCCGACCGGCTGGTCGGACGGCTGCTGGACGTCATGATGTCCGTGCCCGGCGTCCTGCTGGTGCTGCTGGTGGTCGCGGTGCTCGGCACCGGCACCGGCAACCTCGTGACGGGCCTCGCCCTGGTCACGCTGCCCGGGTACGCCCGGCTGGTGCGCGCCGAGGTGCTGCGCATCCGCGGCTCCCAGTTCGTCGAGGCCGCCACCGTCCTCGGCTGGTCCAGGTTCCAGGTGGTCGTCCGGCACATCGTGCCCAACGCGGTCGGCCCCCTGCTGGCCCTCGCCACCGTCGGGGTCGGCGGCATGATCGTCACCGGATCGGCGCTCAGCTTCCTCGGCCTCGGTCCGCAGCCGCCGACCGCCGAGTGGGGCGCGATGCTCGCCGACAGCGGCGACTACGCCGAGGTCGCCTGGTGGACCGCGGTCTTCCCGGGGGCGGCGATCACCGTCGCCGTGCTGGCCCTCTCGGCCGTCGGGCAGTGGCTGCAGGACCGCGCCGAAGGGCGGGCGGCCCGATGAGCAGCGGCACCGGCACGAACACCGGCACCCGGCCCGGCCCGGACACCGTGACGGACCCCGGCACGGACACGGACGGCACCGGGGCCCCGCCGGTGGTCGAACTGCGCGGGCTCACCGTCTCCTTCCCCGGCCGCCGGACCGCCGTCCGGGCGGTACGCGGACTGTCGCTCACCGTACGGCCCGGCGAGAGCGTCGCCCTGGTCGGCGAATCCGGCTCGGGCAAGAGCGTCACCGCGCGCAGCCTGGTCGGCCTCGGCGGCCCCGGCGCGCGGGTCACCACGGAGGTGTTCCGGATCGACGGACGCGACGCCCGGGCACTGACCGACCGTCAGTGGCGGTCCCTGCGGGGACGCCGGATCGGCTTCGTGCTGCAGGACGCCCTGGTCTCGCTCGACCCGCTGCGCCGGGTCGGGGACGAGATCGCCGAAGCCCTGCACGCCCACCGCACCGTCCCGCGCGGCGACGTGCCCGGGCAGGTGCTCCGGCTGCTCGCGGACGCGGGAGTGCCCGCACCGGAGCTGCGCGCCCGGCAGTACCCGCACCAGCTCTCCGGCGGACTCCGCCAGCGGGCCCTGATCGCCTCCGCGATCGCCGCCGACCCCGCCCTGCTGATCGCCGACGAGCCCACCACCGCGCTGGACGTCACCGTGCAGGCGCAGATCCTCGACCTCCTCGCCGAACGGCGGCGGGCCGGCAGGGCCCTGCTGCTGATCAGCCACGACCTGGCCGTGGTGGCGAGGACCGCCGACCGGGTGCTGGTGATGAAGGACGGCGAGGTCGTCGAGGAGGGGCCCACCGCCGAGGTGCTGGCCGACCCCGGCCACCCGTACACCCGGCAGCTGCTGGCCGCCGTGCCGCAGCCGCACGCCCGCGGCACCCGGCTCTCCGGGCCACGCACCGGGACTCCGGTGCCGCGGCCCGCCGGGCCGGCCGAGGCACCGGTGGTGCTCGCCGCCCGGGGCGTCGGCAGGTCCTTCGCCGTGCCGGGACACGGCACGCTGACCGCGGTCGAGGACGTGTCGTTCACCCTGCGGGCCGGCCGGACCCTGGGGATCGTCGGCGAGTCCGGCTCGGGCAAGAGCACCCTGGGGCGGATCCTGCTCGGCCTCACCGCGCCCGACACGGGCTCCGTCGAGGTGGAGGGGCGGTCCTGGCACGGCCTGTCCGGCAGGGACCGGTGCGCGCTGCACCGGCGCGTCCAGGTCGTCCACCAGGACCCGCTGAGCAGTTTCGACCCCCGCTACACCGTCGCCCGGATCGTCGCCGAGCCGCTGGCCGCCATCGGCGTGCCGCGCGGCGAACGCTCCGGACGCGTCGCCGGACTGCTGGAGCAGGTGGGCCTCGGCCCGGAGCTGCTGCGGCGGCGCCCGCGGGAGCTGTCCGGCGGACAGCGCCAGCGGGTGGCGATCGCCCGGGCGCTGGCCCCCCGCCCCCGGGTCGTCGTCCTCGACGAGCCGGTGGCCGCGCTCGACGTCTCGGTCCAGGCGCAGGTGCTCGACCTCCTCGCCGACCTCCGGGCCGCACTCGGCGTCGCGTACGTCTTCATCTCCCACGACCTCGGCGTGGTGCACCACATCGGTGACGAGGTGCTGGTGATGAAGGACGGCCGGACGGTGGAGTCCGGCGACGTCGGCGAGGTCTTCGCCGCACCCCGGCACCCCTGCACCCGCGCACTGCTCGACGCCGTCCCCCGACTGGACGGCCCGTCCCCCGGAAGGGCCCATGAGCACCGGACGTGAACTCCATCTCAACCTCCACATGGTCGGCGGCGCCACGGGCGTGCACCCGGCCGCCTGGCGCGCACCCGGCTCCGACCCGCACGGCTTCGCGAAGACCGAGGCGTGGGTGGCGGCCGCACAGCTCGCCGAACGCGGCCTGATGGACGCCGTCTTCCTCTCCGACACGCCCGGCGTCTTCGGTGACATCGACTCCGGCCCGCACGGCGCCTACTACCTGGAGCCGACGCTCGTCCTGACCGCGATCGCCGCCGCCACCGAGCGGATCGGCCTGATCGCCACCGCCTCCACCACCTCCAACGAGCCCTACAACATCGCCCGCCGGTTCAAGTCGCTGGACGTCCTCAGCGGCGGCCGCGCCGGATGGAACGCCGTCACCACGTACATCCCGCAGGTGGCCGCCAACTTCGGCGGCAGCGGCCTCCCCCCGAGGACCGACCGCTACGCGCGCGCCGAGGAGTTCGTCGACGTGGTCAAGGCACTGTGGCGCAGCTGGGAACCGGAGGCGCTGGTCGCCGACGTGGAGACCGGGCGCTTCACCGATCCGCGCCGGCTGCGGCCGATAGACCACCACGGACGGCACTTCAGCGTGCGCGGGCCGCTGCCGCTGCCGCCGTCCGCGCAGGGCCACCCCCTCGTCGTCCAGGCCGGCGCCTCCGGACCGGGACGTGAACTGGCCGGACGCACCGCCGACGTGGTGTTCTCCGGCGCCGGAACACAGGACACGGCGCTGGCCTACGCCGCCGACGTACGGGCCCGGGCGGAACGGCACGGACGCGACCCGCGGTCGGTCAGGATCCTGCCCGGCCTCATGACCACCGTCGAGGACAGCCGCCGCGAGGCCCTCAGACGCCTGGACCGACTGGACCGGCTCGCCGGGCACGCCCCGTGGCGCGGGTCGCACATCGAGGCGGTCGGCACGCCCGAACACGTCGCGGACGTCGCCGAGGAGTGGTTCACCTCCGGCGCCGCCGACGGCTTCACGCTGATGCCGGACGTCTTCGCCGACGGGCTGCCCGCCTTCGTCGAGCTGGTGGTGCCGATCCTCCGGAAGCGCGGCATCTACCGCTCCGGCTACCGGGGGACGACACTGCGCGACCACTTCGGCCTGCCGCACCCCGACGACGCCGCGGCGGCGACGTGAGCGGCACCCGCCCGGGCGGCGTCCCGCCCGCCGTCCGGCCGGACCCCCTCACCCGCCCACCCTCCCGGCACGCCCGGGGCCACACCGTCAGGAAGCGCCCATGACCCGGTTCTCCGTCCTCGACCAGGGCCCACGACGGGCCGGCGTGAGCAGCGGCGAACTGCTCGGCGAAGCCGTCCGGCTCGCCCGGCACGTCGAGGACCTGGGCTTCGACCGGTACTGGGTGGCCGAGCACCACGCGCAGGCGGCCGTGGGCATCTCGGCGCCCGAGATCGTGGTCGCCCACCTCGCGGCCCGCACCACCCGGCTGCGCATCGGCGCGGGCGGCATGCTGCTGCCCAACCACGCACCACTGCACGTGGCCGAGCAGTTCCGCACCCTGGAAGCCCTGCACCCGGGCCGGATCGACCTCGGGATCGGCCGCTCCAGCGGCACCGGACACCCGCCCACCGCAGCCGCACTGCGGCGCTCCTCGCCCGCCCCGGAGACCTTCGCCGGACAGCTCGCCCAGCTCCTGGCGTTCGGCGGGCGGGGGGCGCTGCCGGCCGGGCACGAGCTCGGTTCCGTCCGGGCGGTACCGGACGACATACCGCTGCCGGAGGTGTTCCTGCTCGGCGGCAGCCCCTCCTCGGCCTCCGCGGCCGCCCGTCTCGGTCTGGGCTACGCCTACCTGGCGGCCTACCAGGACCCGGCCGGCGCCTTCGCGGCGCTGCGCCGCTACCGCGAGGAGTTCGTGCCCGCCCACGGGGGCTCCCGGCCGTGGGCGGTCCTCACCCTGACGGTGGTGGTGGGCCGGGACGACGCGCACGCCGAGGCGCTCGCCACCCCGTGGCGGCTCGCGCTGGCCCGGCACGCGGCGGGCAACTCCTCGCCCCTGCTGCCGGTCGAGGAGGCGCTGGCGTACCGGCCGACACCGGCCGAGCGGGCCGCGCAGGACGCGCTGCCGCTGAGCGACCTGCGCTCGGAGGTCGTCGGCGGCCCCGGGACGGTCGCGGCGAAGCTGAAGTCGTTCGTGGCCGCCTCCGGGGCCGACGAGGTGATGGTGGTGGCCAACACCTACGACCCGGCGGACCGGCGGGAGTCGTACACCCGGCTCGCCGAACTGACGGCGTGACGGCCGTGCGTCCTCCCCCCGCCTTCCCTTCCTCCTGTTTCCCTCCCTCGCCTTCCCTCCTTCCTGATTCCCTCCCTCCTGCCCGAAGGACAGACATGAGCCCCTCGCACGACACCGGTCGACCGGCCGGGGACCGGCTCGGCGGTCCGCTGGTCAGGCTGATCGTCGTCATGGCGCTGGCATCGGTCACCGCGACGCTCAACGCGACCATCGTCGGTGTGGGCCTCGCCCCACTGGCACGGGACTTCGGCACCACGCTGACCGGCGCCGAGTGGGTCATCACCGGCTACCTGCTGGCCGTGGCGGCCACCATCCCCGTGACCGGCTGGGCCGTGGACCGCTTCGGCGGCAAGCGGGTCTGGCTGGTCGGCCTGGTGCTCCACGCCCTCACCGCGGTCGGCTCGGCGCTGGCCTGGAACATCGGTTCGCTGGTGGTGTTCCGCATCCTGCAGGGGGTGGCCGCCGGCATCGTCGAGCCGGTCATGATGACGCTCACCGCCCGCGCCGCGGGCCCGGCCCGGCTCGGCAGGGTGATGGGCCTGCTGGCCCTGCCGATGACGCTGGGTCCGGTGATCGGCCCCGTGCTCGGCGGTGTCATCGCCGACAACCTGCACCGGAGCTGGCTCTTCCTGGTCAACGTGCCGATCGTGCTGGCCGCCCTGCTGTTCTCCTTCAAGGTCGTGCCCGCGGACGCCCCGGCGGAGGGCGAGCGCGCCACCTTCGACGTCCTCGGCACGCTGCTGCTCTGCCCCGGCTTCGCGATCCTGGTCTACGGCCTGTCGCAGACCGCCCACCAGGGGTTCGGCTCCGCCACGGTGATCGCCGCCCTGCTCGCGGGCGCCGCCCTGCTCGCCGGTTTCGTGGTGCACGCGCTCACCACCCGCCGCCAGCCGCTCGTCGACGTCCGGCTGTTCGCCGACCGGGGCTTCACCGCCGCCGTCCTTGCGATGGCCCTGACCGGCGCCGCGGTCTTCTCCCTGTACGTGCTGCTGCCGCTGTACCAGCAGCAGGTGCACGGCCGGAGCCTGATGGCCGGCGGTCTGCTGCTGGTCCCCTTCGGTGTGGGCACCTTCCTCGGCATGCCGCTGGCGGGGCGGCTCAGCGACCGCATCGGCGCCCGGCTGCTCGTCCCGCTCGGCGCGGCCCTGGTGGTGCTCGGTGTCCTGGGCCACGCGCTCTCCGACGGCTCGACCGGCCAGGCGCTGCTCGGCGTGTACGCGGTCCTGGCCGGCCTGGGTCTGGGCTGCGTCGGTGCACCGACGCTGGCGTCGCTCTACCGGACGGTGCCGCCGGAGAGGATCTCGGGCGCGACCGGCACGATGCTGTCGCTGAACCAGGTCGGCGGGTCGTTCGGCGTGGCCATGGTCGCGCTGCTCGTCCAGCGCGGGGTCGCGAACGGGGAGCCCGTACGGGACGCGTACTCCACCGCCTTCTGGTGGGAACTGGCGGTCACCGCGCTGATCGTGGTGGCCGGGCTCGCGCTGCCCGGCCGGCCGAAGCCCGTCGCCGGGCCGGCCGACGGGGCCCCCGCGCGGGAGGAGACCGCGCCGGCGGCGTCCTGACCGGCCGGCCTGTACGGGTGACCGGTACGGGCCGTCCGGCCGGTACGAGTGACCCCTGCGGGGCCGTCCGCCGGGCACGGCGGCCGGTGCGGGTGGGCCCGCACCGGCCGCCGCGGCGTCAGCGGGAGTGGATCCCGATCTCGTTCAGGGAGTACCGGTTGTCGGTGCCCCGTTCCAGCAGGGTGATCCGCACGTGGCGGGCGTCGGTCGGGGCGAAGGGCCGGTTCTCCAGGCCGCCCCGGCTGTCGGTGGTGGCGTACACCGTGCGCCAGGTCGTGCCGTCGGAGGAGACCTCGATCCGGTAGGACTTCGCGTACTGGTCGGACCAGTTCAGCACGGCCCGGCCGACCCGGCGGACGGCGCCCAGGTCGACACTGATCCAGGCGGTCGCCACGGTCTTGCTGGCCCAGCGGCTGCCGGGGTCGCCGTCGACGGCCTTGCCCGGCGGGTAGGAGACGACGACGGCGTTCTGGTAGTCGGAGGCGGTGGCCTTCGCCCCGGCGGCGAGGTTCGCGAGGTCGTCGGTGCGGCGGGCCGGGAACTCCACCACCTGCTGGTAGGTGGGCCGGTTCTGCCAGGCGATGCGGGGCACGGTGATGCCGCCCATCGCCCGGTGCACGATGGAGTCGGCGCAGACCTGGTCGCCCGCGCCGCAGTACTTGTCGGCGGGGTAGGTGGTGGTCGCGGGGGTCGCCGCGGCGGCGGTGAGCGTGTCGAGGAGCACCTGCCGGCAGGCCGTCAGGGAGCCTCCGCCGCAGTACGGGCGGTCCAGCGGGCCGCGGACGGTCTGTCCGAGGACGCCACGGACGTCCTTGCTGACGTACGACCACCAGCCGTGCTGGAACGCGGAGCCCTTGTGCGCCTCGCCCGCGGCGATGCTGCTGCCGGAACTCCCGCTGCCCTGCTGCCCGTTGGAGGGTGATTCGTTGATCTGCGCGACGGCG
Source organism: Kitasatospora sp. NE20-6 (assembly GCF_045862635.1). Classification (NCBI taxonomy): domain Bacteria; kingdom Bacillati; phylum Actinomycetota; class Actinomycetes; order Kitasatosporales; family Streptomycetaceae; genus Kitasatospora; species Kitasatospora sp. NE20-6. The sequence continues at coordinate 9,230 of NZ_BPRL01000037.1, read as the reverse complement.
GTCAGCGCCCGGTAGAGGCCGTCGCCGAGCGCGGGCCGGAACTCTCCCTCGACCAGCAGCGGCCACCAGGCGTCCAGCAGGCGGATCGCCTCCGCGTCGGCGTAGACGCCGTCGCCCTTCGCGGCCTCGCGCCGGTGCGAGCCGGACGCCTGCCAGGCGCGGAGCTTCGCCACGGCGGCGGCCTGCCCGGGGTCGGTGACCGGTGCCGCGTCGATGACGCGCAGCAGGTCGGGCAGGACGCGTTCGGCCCGCAGGTCGACGGCGGCGGCGTCCTCCATGGCGGTGACGAGGTCGGCACGGGTCACCGCGCCGCGCCGGGTGAGGTCGGCGACCCGCCGGTCGAGCGTGTCGGCGCGGTGCACGGCGCCGTTGCCCCAGGCGGAGGTGAAGCCGGGAGCCTGCTTGTTGTTCCAGCTGACGTAGTAGTCCTGGTCGGTGGAGTGCGGGTGCTGCGCCGGGGGCGCGACGGCCGAGGTGTTGGCGGTGCGGTCCCAGCCCTGCCAGGTGTAGGCCGGGCCGGCGAGGATCGGCAGGTCCGGGTCGGTGCCCGCGGCCCGCACCGGGTCGGTGCCGGAGTTGTAGTACGCGGTGTGGTCGGCGTCCGCGTAGAACCAGTTGAAGGTGTAGCCGACGTCCTGGGCGGCCTGCTGGAACGCCGCCGCGGAGGTGATCGCCGCCGGGTCGTTGAACTCCTGGAAGCCGATGACGGAGTCCAGGTCGTGCCGGTAGGTGGCGCGCAGCGCGGTGTACGCGACCGGCCGGCCGGCGACGGTGCCGGTGTGGGTGACCAGGCCGTACGCGGAGCGCAGCGTCACCAGGTCGTAGGCGCCCGCGGCGGTGGCGTCGGCGGTCGACGGCGCCCAGGCGTTGTGCCGGGTGAGGGTCTCGAACGGCGTGCAGGTGCCGTCGAGGAGGTAACTGCGGGAGGCGGTCGTGGGTGCGGCGCCGGACGCCTCGCAGAGGTCGACGGCGAAGGTGTCGGTGATGTCCTGGTTGGCGGAGGTCGCGCTCCAGGCGTAGTCGGGCCCGCGGCCGATCTCCACGTAGAAGCTGAGGCCGGGGAAGGACGCCCCGCGGGTGCGCAGGCCGGGCCCGTCGAGTTCCTGCACCATGAGGATCTGCGGCGCGTAGTAGCCGGTCTGCGGGCCGAAGACGGCGATCGGGTGGCCGGAGGCGGTGTGCGCGCCGGAGACGAGGAGGGCGTTCGACATGCCCTTCTTCGCGGTGATGAGGTCGGCGGGCAGCACGCCCTCCGCCGTGGCCGCGGCGGCCTGCGCGGCCGTCGCGGTGGCGCCGGTGCCCGTGCCGTTGCGGGCGTGCGCGTAGGCGGTGACCGAGCCGGCGTCCGGGAGTGCGGTGCCGACCGGGGCGGCGGGCGAGGCCGCGTACGGGAACGCCGTGCCGTCGTGCACGGTGGCGGTGGCCTCGGGGTCGTCCCCGGAGCGCCAGGCGGCGTAGGCGCGGTCGCCGTCGGCGGTGCCGTAGCGCTGGCGGAACGCCAGCCGGGCGAGGGCGTTCTCGACCTCGCCGCCGCCGCCCCCTCCGAAGATCGCGCCGATGACCGAGGAGACCGCGACGACGTCGGTCGCGGTGAAGGGCTGCACGGTGGAGCCGTGGCCGGTCAGCACGTACTCGCCGGGGTAGGTGTCGGCGGCGACGTCGGCGGCGGCGAAGGCGTTCAGCCCGGCCACGTAGTCCTGGATGTCCTGGTACGCCTGCGCGCCGCGGCCGCCGGACGCCCGGACCCGGTCGAGCTGCTGCTGGAGGTCCGCCTCGGTGTACGGGGCGACGGCCCACAGGCTCTGCTCCAGCGCCCGGTTGCCGGCGGCACCGCCGGCGAACGACGAGAGCTCGCCGCGTCCGACGTGGCGCAGCACGTCGATCAGCCAGAGGCGGTCCTGCCCGGCGGCGTAGCCGGCGCCGAACTCGGTGTCGGCCCGGGTGGTGCCCTTGATGTGCGGGGTGCCGGTGGCCTTGTCGCGGGTGATGGTGACGCCGGGCCGCGGGGAGAGGGTGCTCTCGACCTGCCCGGCGGCCACGCCGAACGAGGCGTCGTTGAAGTAGGCGGCGAGCTGGTCGTCCGTCAGCCCGGAGTAGTCGTGCAGGAGGTTGTCGTACCGCTCGACCTGGTCGGCCGAGTGGGCGGGCCGGGTGCCGACGCTCTGGTGCAGGAGGATCCCGGCGAGGGTGGCGTGGCCGTTCTCGCCCGCGGTGAGGATGTCCTGGCACTGGCCCAGGCACGGGTCACCGGGCGCGGGCGCCGGGCCTGCGGCGGCCTGCGCGGGCAGCGCGGCCGCGCCGCCGGCGAGCAGGGCGACGGCGGTCAGGGCCGAGACGGCGGCCGAGCGGAGCGACCGCCGGGTGCGGCCCGGACCGCCGGAGCGGCGGGTCCGGGCGGCCTGCGCCGGAACAGGGGCTGGAGCTGGGGGCACCGGAGCCTCTTCCTTGGGTGTGGGGGCTGGCATGCACACCCGGGAACGGGTGCACGCGAACGCTAGACCCGCTCCCCTACCTGTCGGTAGATCCGCACCGCAATCCGCCATGGGACCGCAACAGCGCTGACACACAAGGGGCTTGAGTGGAAGTCCGGAACCTCCGGGGCGATGCCGGGACGACGCCGGGGCGATGCCGGGGGCGTGTCGGCGCGCCCCCGGCCCCGCGTCAGATCCGGAAGATCGACCCGACGAACTCGGACAGCAGCCGCTCCTTGAGCGGCCCCGGCAGGGCGTCGAGCAGCACGAGCACCGGGGCCATCCGGCCGGGCAGGCCGCCCTGCGGGTCGAGCCCGGCGAAGGCCAGCACCCCGGCGACCTCCTCCGGTCCGAGGGCCGCGGGGTCGAGGCCGGCCGCGAGCTCGGCCAGCGCCGGGTCGACGGCGACCGGCGGCAGGGTGCGGGCGGCCTTGAGGGCGTCCGCCAGGTCGGCGAGCAGGTCCTCCACCCGGTCGGCGGTGGCCGGGGTGAGGGTCAGGTGCAGGTTGGGCGGCAGGCCGTCGTACGACAGCTGCGGCTGGAGGTACCAGCCGCGTTCGCGCATCTCGTCGGCGAGGTGCAGCAGCAGGCTGAGGTCGGGCCGCCCGTCCGGGCCGTCCAGGGTGAGGGCGACCAGCCCGGCCGCCGGGTCGCCGAGCACCCGGACGCCGGGGGTGGCCCGCAGGCCGGCCAGCAGGCGGTCGGAGGCGTCCGCGACCCGGGCGGCGAGCGCGGTGTAACCGTCCTCGCCGACGTGCCGCAGCACCGCCCAGGCCTGGGCGAGCAGCCCGCCGGACTTCGTGCCCTGCACGGTGGGGTTGACGACCGGGTATCCGGGCCAGCCCGCGTGCGCGAAGTACTGGTGGCGGCGCAGCTCGGCGTCCCGGTAGAGGACCACGGAGGCGCCCTTGTCGGCGTAGCCGTACTTGTGCAGGTCGACGGAGAGCGAGGTGACGCCCGGCACGGACAGGTCGAACGCGGGCACCTCGCGGCCGGCGCGGCGCAGGTAGGGCAGGATCCAGCCGCCGATGCACGCGTCGACGTGGCAGAGCACGCCGCGGGCGGCGGCCGCGGCGGCGATCTCCGCCACCGGGTCGACGACGCCGTGGGCGTACGAGGGGGTGGAGGCGACGACCAGCACCGTCCGGTCGTCGGTCGCGGCGGCCATGGCGCCGGCGTCGGCCCGGTACGTCGCAGGGTCGACGGGCACGACGACGGCCTCGACGCCCAGGTAGGCGGCGGCCTTGTGGAAGGCGGCGTGGGCGGTCGACGGCAGCACCATGCGCGGGGCCGTCACCCCGCGGGTGGCACGGGCGTGGTCGCGGGCGGTCTTCACGGCGAGCAGGATGCTCTCGGTGCCGCCGCTGGTGAAGGTGCCCTGCGCGCCGGGGGCACCCAGCACCGCGGCGACCGCGGCCACGATGTCGTTCTCCAGCCGGGCGACGGACGGGAAGACCGTCATGTCGAGGCCGTTGACGGTGGCGTAGGCGGTGTACGCGGCGGCGGCCAGGGCGTCCAGGCCCTCCAGCCCGGCGTCGTACACGTAGGCGAAGGTGCGGCCGCCGCGGGTCGGCGCGTCGTCGCCGCGCAGGGCCCGCAGCTCCGCCAGGACGTCGTCCGCGGGGCGGCCGGGCGGGAGGGCGCCGGCGGGGGTGTGGTCAGCGGGCACGGGTGGTTCCGTTCTCGGGTGCAGGGGTGGTGGCGGCGGGCAGGGGACCGGTGCCGGGCAGGGGGTCGGTGCCGGGCAGACGGTCGGTGCCGGGGAGACGGTCGGTGCCGGGCAGGGGGCCGGTGCCGGGGAGACGGTCGGTGCCGGGCAGGGGGCCGGTGCCGGGCAGGGGGTGCGCGGGTTCGGCGCGGTAGCGGCGGAGCAGCAGCAGGCTGGCCGCCGCGAGCAGGGCGGGCACCAGGCCGGTGCCGGCCGTGATGGCGGCGAGGGCGGTGTCCGGCTGGGTGCTGCGGTGCGCGGCGTCCGACGCGTGGAACCCGCTCAGGGCGAGCACCGCGGCGAACACCCCGGCGCCCACGGCGAGCGCCAGCGTCTCCGCAGCCGTCCACAGCCCGGTGAACGTCGCGGCGCGGCGGCTGCCGGTGCGTTCGGCGTCGGCGGCCAGGGTGTCGGCGAGCATCGTCAGCGGCAGCAGCTGCAGGCCCGCGTACGCGACGCCCACCGCGGCCGCCGCCGCGTAGCCCAGCCACGCCCCGGCCGCGCCGGTCAGCGCCAGCGCCGCGCACGCCACCACGAACAGCACCGTCGCGCAGCCCTGCGCGTACGCCGTGCCGCGGCTGCGCGCGAGCCGGTTCCACAGCGGCATGACCAGCACCAGCGGGCCGATCATCGCCGCGAAGAGCGGGGTGACCGCCGACGGCGAGCCGAGCGTGTACGTCGCGAAGTACTGCACCCCGGCGAGCATCACGCCCACCGCCAGCGCCTGCACCGCCCACATGCCGAGCAGGTGGCGGAACGGCCGGTTGTCGCGGACGGCGGCGAGCTGCGCCCGCAGCGACGGCTCCGTCCGGCTGCGCGCCACGGCCGGTGCTCCCCGGGTCGCGTGCCAGGCGCCGAACATGCCGACCGCCAGCAGGCCCGCGACCGCCACGCCCATCAGCCGGTAGCCGTCCGCCGTGTCGCCGCCCGCGTGCGCGAGCGCCGGTGCCACGGCCCCGGAGAGCAGGATCGCCGCCCCCAGGAAGCCCACCCGCCAGCCCAGCATCCGGCCGCGCTCCGCCTCGTCCTCCGTCATCTCGGCGGGCATCGTCACGTACGGCACCTGGAACACCGCGTACGCCGTCGCCGCCAGCAGGAACACCACGGCGACGTACCCGGCCGCCGCGGCACCGCGCAGCGGCGGCGCGGCGAAGAGCAGCGCGAACAGCGGCGGCAGCGTGCACGCCCCGATCAGCAGGAACGGCCGGCGCGGCCCCCACCGCCACCGGCTGCGGTCGGACACCGCACCCACCAGCGGGTTGACCAGCACGTCCCACGCCTTCGGCAGGAACACCGCCGCGCCCGCCACCGCCGCCGGCACCGCCAGCACGTCGGTCAGGTAGTAGAGCAGGATCAGGCCCGGCACCGTGCCGAAGGTGCCCGTGCACAGCGAGCCGATGCCGTAGCCGATCCGCACCCGGGCGGGCAGCGGTCCGGCCGCGGGGGCGGGCAGCGGTGCGGCCGCGGGGGCGCTCACCGGGCCCTGCCCGCGGGAACGAGCGCGCGGAAGCGGGGCAGCACCTCCTCGCCGACCCGGTACGCCTCCTCCAGGTGCGGGTAGCCCGAGAGCACGAACTCGTCGATGCCCAGCGCCGCGTACTCGGCCAGCCGTTCCGCCACCTCGTCGTGCGAGCCGACGAGCGCCGTCCCCGCGCCCTCCCGGACGAGCCCGACGCCCGCCCACAGGTTCGGGGCGATCTCCAGGGACGCGGCGTCCGCCCGCCCGCCGTGCAGGGCGGCCATCCGGGCCTGCCCGGTCGAGTCCATCGCGGCGAACCGCTGCTGGGTGGCCCGGACGGCCGCCGGGTCCATCCGGTCCAGCATCCGCCCGGCCTCCGCCCACGCCTCCGCCGCGGTGTCACGCGCGATCACGTGGATGCGCAGCCCGTGCCGCAGCACCCGGCCGGCCTGCGCCGCCAGACCGTCGAGGCGCGCGATCCGGGCGGCGAGCGCCTGCGGCGGCTCCCCCCAGTACAGCTGCACGTCGGCGCGGCGCGCGGAGACCGCCTCGGCGGCCGGGCTGGCACCGCCGAAGTACAGCGGCACCGGGTGCTCGGTCGCGGGGTCCACGAGGGCGGCCCCCTCGGTGCGGACGTACCGGCCCTCGACGTCGCCGCTCCGGCCCTCCAGCAGCTCCCGCAGCACCGCCATCACCTCGTCGGTGCGGTCGTAGCGCTCGTCGTGCGCGAGGCGGTCGCCGTACGCCCGCTGCTCGACCGGATCCCCGCCGGTCACCACGTTGAGCCGCAGCCGGCCCCCGGCGAAGCGGCGGAAGGCGTCCGCCTGCTGCGCCAGCAGCGTCGGGCTGGCGAACCCGGGGCGGAACGCCACCAGGAAGCCGATCCGCTCGGTGTGCTGGGCGACGGCCGTCGCGATGATCCACGGGTCGACGCACCCCAGGCCGACCGGGGCGAGCAGCGCCGTGAACCCGGCCTGCTCGGCCGCGCGGGCCACCTGGGTGAGGTAGCCGACGTCGGCGCGGCGGCGGGTCGCGGCGAGCGTGCGGCCCTGCACGGACGTCACCCCGCCGGGGTCGCGTCCGTCGCCGCCGGTCGGCAGGAACCAGTGGAACACCGGCTCACCACGCAGGGCGGGCTCGTCTCCGGGCACGGGAACTCCTCACCGGGCGGTGCGCGGGCGGCACACCCCGGGTACACGGGACCGGCCGGAACGGCCGGCGGGAAGAGACAGGGAAGGGAGGGGTGACGCACCGGCGCGGAACCCGCGGCGCACGGCTCACCCCGGCGACCGGCACGGCACCCGCCGGTCGGGACCGCCCGTCAGACGGCGGGACGGCGACGGACGGCGGGACGACCGGAGAGGCCCGGACGACAGGAGAAGCCGGGGCGACAGGAGAGGCCGGCGCGACAGGAGAGGCCGGCGCGACAGGAACACGACGGACAGGGCACCGGACAGCCGCCCTCGCCACCGGACCGGTGCACGAAGGACTCGCTGGCTGCAAGGACGCCTGACATGGCACAGATCATGAACGACAACCCACCCCGCCCACAAGGGCCGGCGGGAAGAGCCGCCTGCCCGGCCGGCCGCCGGGATCGGCAGGCGGGCCTGCGCCTCTGCAACCCTGCAGACCTGCGGCCCTGCCCGGAAGAGGAGTCGGCCTTGCGTCACCTGTCGAGGGGCGCACCCGTCAGACGGGTTTGACGGCGAAGAGCTCCAGGTGTCCGCACGACGGGCAGCGGAAGGCGTCGATCTGCCAGCGCGGGCGGCCCAGGCGCTTGGCCCCGCCGAAGATGCCGCGTTCCAGGGCACCCGCGATCCAGCGCGCGTACCCGCGGGAGCCCTCACCGGTGTCCTCGACGAAGCCCTGCTCCAGACCGGGGACACCGCACTGCGTGCACTTGAGGTTCTCCACGCCACCGAGTGTAGGAGGCGCATGCGACAGGTGTACGAGTGATCGGCGGACAGGGCGGCGGGCGGGCGGGGCCGCGGTCCCTCCGTCACCGGGGCCGGGCGGCACGGCAGTTCGCCACCGGCGGGTCGGACCATGACCGATGTCGGGGTGCCGGGGTGGCGGGTGTCGGGCCGGGGTCGGGGCCGGAGGGGCCTGCGTGCAGGACGGTCTCCCCGGGTTCGACGATCCGGCCGGCCGCGGGATGCCGCGGACGGCTTCCCGGTTCAGCCGACCGGGGTGGCCGACCGGGAGGGTCCGTCCGGGGCCGCCGCGCGTCGCCTGCTCCGGCGGCCCTGCATCCACGCCGCCGCCAGTGCGACGGCACCCGCGACGGCGAGCAGCAGCCCGACACCCGCCTGCACCACGAGCGCCCGGGCCTTCCGGCCGGCCGCCCCGTCCACCAGGCCGCCGGTCGACCACACCGCGAGGCCCCGCACCGAGGTCTCGGGCACCAGGCCGTCCCCGTCGGCGAGGACGTGCTGCGGCACCTGCTCGCCGGCCGTCTCCCCCCGGTTGTCGCCGAGCACGAAGAGCTGGTGCGGCCCCACGGTGACGTCGAAGTCGATGGAGGTGCCGCGTACGTAGGGCTCGTCCATCGCTGCGCCGTTGCGCCGTATGCCGTCCTCGGAGCAGCAGTAGAGCCGGTCGTCGGCATGCCCCAGGATCCGCTTGAACACGGGGCCGTCCATGGCGGCACGGCCGGCGTCCAGGAGCACGACACCGCCGTCCTGCACGGTCACCGTGTCCGCGACCAGCACCCGGTCGCCCGGTTCCAGGAGCGGCATCATCGCCCTGCTGCGGACGGTGTACACGTGGTAGTCGCCCGCCAGGTGCCGTGCCGCGTCGGCCGCGACGGCGCCGCCGGCCACCAGCACCGCAGCCGCCGACCAGACCACGGCCCGCCGCCCCCGGATCCCCCGCCGCACCATCCCGCACCACTCCGTCCTCGACGCCGTTCGCACACCTGCACGCACCCTGCGCGCACCCGGGCATGCCCCGGCACCGACGCGGGGCATCCTACCGATCATCACACTGCCACCTGGGGAACGGCGGTGGACGCCCCGGGCAGGCGGTCGGCAGCCTCCCCCACGCCGCCGACCCGTCCCCTCCCCCTCCCCGTGAACGGCTTCGGCCGGTGCCGATCCGGAGGGATTCATTCCGGTCAGGTGGGGGTCGTGCGAAGTGGCGACCCGCAGTGCCGCCCGCTGCGCGTCCCGCCGTAGGATCGTGCGCTCGACGGGTCGACGGTCGCATCCGGCCGCACAGGGCCGGGTGACCACGGTCGTGGTCGTACGGGGACGGGGACGGGGCAGTTTCGGTGGTGCAGCAGCGGATCACGGCCGGCGGGCGCAGCCTGCCGCTCCACGGCCGCTCGACGGCATCCGCGCCGCACACCCGCAGGCCTGACCGGCCCGCGCCGACCTGTTGACCGCTCGTCTTCTGCCCTGGCCCGGACGGCCACGGGATTCCGCAAGGGGGAACTGACTCGTGTCGTTGATGCTGCCGGACGGTGTCGAGTGGGTCCTGGAGATGCTCGGCTTCGACTGGCCGAAGGCGGACGAGGACAAGCTGCGTGAGTGCGCCCAGGTGTGGCGTGACTTCGCGGATCAGGTCGACGAGCTCAACTACCGTGCTCTGA